>CAJOKK010000131.1 GCA_905235165.1 uncultured Atopobiaceae bacterium
ATGATCGCTGCACAGGCAATCTGTCCAAGCACCGCGCAGGTGGTGGATTTTCGTGCATTTGTAATGAGCGAGCCTATGAAGGCGGCGAGGCCGGAGCTGGCAAGGCTTATCCAGGTACTCTTGAGCGAAAACATCCACAGGAGCTCCGAATTGACGGCCGATGCCGTGAAGCCCATGTGGAGCGAAATATAGAAGGTCATTCCGAGTGTCCAGCTGACGAGGCTGGTCACAAGGGCATGCAGCGGCTTCAGGAATGCCGCCGCCCATCCTGCTCCCGCGGTGGGAATGCCTATGCAACAAGGGATCGCGAGGGCCGGGGTGCTGGAATGCTCGCGCACGCCGATGCGTATCCACCAGATAGCGAGGGGTATGCACGCGGTGAGGGATAGGAGGATTCCCTCGAGCACCGTCGAATAGGCGAGCAGCGAGATAGACATAGAGATGATGAGAAGCAAAGACCCAAGCGGCGGGAACAAGACGGCCGCAAGGAAGATGGTGCAGACGGAGATCCACACCGTCGAGTTGGCGAGGTAAAGAAAGTTGAGGCAGAGAAGGCTGGAGAAGGCCGAGCTGACACCAGCGGTCAGGCGCTCGATGAGCGGACGTGCCCAAGGGTAGCGGAAATAGGTGGGTAGTCCTTCTCCCTCCCAGGTCTCTTCTACCTTGTCTTGCGGGGTCGCCTGTAAGAGGAGGTTCTGAATGGAGTCATGCCCATCAGCAACGTTGCCGAGGTCGTAGGCGACCTCGCTCGCGAACTCGATGATGGTCGAGGGGCGCATCGCCGGGTTCGGGGAGAGCGCGTGAAGCAGTGCGCGCCCGCTGACGCAGTTGGGGTCGAGGAACCTCTTGAGCTGGGAAATGCTGGGGCCGCGCTCGATGAGCATAAGGGAATGCTCTGCCGTGTCTGCCTCAAAGGGGTTGCTGCCCGTAAGCGCCTGCCAAACCAGAACGGCAAGCGAGAAGATGTCGGAGCGCTCATCAACCATGTCGCCCCTGATCTGCTCGGGCGACATGTAGCCCACGGTACCGCCTCGCGCGTCTCCGTAGCCGGTAGCCGAGGCAAGGGTGGCCATGCCAAAGTCGCAGATCTTAACGTTGCCGGCATGGTCGAAGAGGATGTTTGACGGCTTGATGTCGAGGTGCAAGACGCCATTCTCGTGCGCAAACGAGAGCGCGTCGGCGATGCAGCAGGCAACGTAGGCGCACTCATCGCCGGTGAGCGTGCCGCCTTCAACGCGCATGAGCAGGTCAGACAGGGTGAGGCAGTCAACGAACTCCATCACGAGGTAGGCCCAGCTCGAGTCGTACTCAAAGTCGTAGACCGAGACGATGTTGGGATGCGCGAGCAGGCTTGCGGTTCTCGCCTCGGTAAGGGCCTCAGAAATGGTTGAGGCGCTTCCCGAGGTATCGTAGGAGTTCACGAGGGGAATGCGCTTGATGGCAACGCGGCGTTGCAGGCGGGTGTCCCAACAGGTCAAAACATTGCCAAAACCACCCGTTTCGTTTGTGGACATAAGGCGATAACGCCCGAGCACGAGCTCGGGTTTGCCGAGAAGAACACCACTGTCGAGCGGTTGGACAGATGTTGAGTTTGCGCTCAGCACGGCCTCCTTTGACCTGTTTGAACTGCGATTCTCTTGCCGCGTCTAGCCCCTAAAGGATACCGCTTTGGTTGGTTCCTGCCAAATTTCGGGGCTACGCTGGGGCGTCAATTTGCCAAGCATTGTGGAAATGGGCCAAATTACTGCTTGCGTTGGCCTTGAGATTCGTAGTAGTATTGAAAACCGCACGCGGGCGTGGCGGAATTGGCAGACGCGTACGGTTCAGGTCCGTATGGGGGCAACCCCGTGAAGGTTCAAGTCCTTTCGCCCGCACCACGAACTACGCAGGGCCGCTTTTTTCTTCTCGCAGTTCCAACTTTGCGTCACTGCCATGATTGCGGACTCCGACGGCCGTGGCCGCCCAAGTCCGTAAAAGCCGCCCCGGTTTCGCGGACTCCGACGGCCGGAGCGACACTGCCGCTAAGTTGTGACTAAGAGGCCCGTTTTCTCCAACTTACCGGCACGGCTGCCGCAAAGTTGTGATTTCTGGCTCCTGTTTCTCCAACTCACCGGCACGGCTGCCGCAAAGTTGTGATTTCTGGCCCCTGTTTCTCCAACTATGCGGCACGGCTGCCGCTAAGTTGTGACTAAGAGGCCCGTTTTCTCCAACTATGCGGCACGGCTGCCGCTAAGTTGTGATTTCTGGCTCCTGTTTCTCCAACTTACCGGCATCTCCGTGGCCGCCCAAGTCCGTAAAAGGTGGGCCTTCCGTATCCGGCCTTGTGTACGACGTATATCCACATATGGTGCAGATGTCCCAAATGAGGCCTACGGCAAGTGGCTCACTTGGCCCCTCTTTGATCCATTTCGTTGTCCGTGAGCGGTAGAAGTGGCCCTAAGAGGTGGCGGGCAACGCTGTCGACCTGCTAAAATAGAAAAATAATGATTCGTATCGAGGTGTTTGCGACAAGACGAGTTGCAAACACGCGGGGTTGCGAGGAGAAAAAAACGCAGCTCGTTGCATGTGTTGATCCACGTGCTATCGATTCGAGCTTAGGCACGAAACAAAGGGGGTTGCATGAGCAGCGCTAGCCGCGGACGCAACAAAGGCGCTCGTAAAACGGGCAGGGGAGGCACTTCTCCCCAGAATGCTAGGAAAAATCAAAACAATAAGCCCGCTCAGAGCAGCAAGCCGATGAAGGAAGCAACCACCCTTCCCATCATTGAGGACGATCCGGACGCGTGGGGCGAGGACGGCATGTTCGAGGATGAGCTTGTTGTTGCTGCCCGAGCAAAGGCGTCGGCTGCTGAGGTTTCCAACACCGCCCAGCTGGGTAACACCACCAAGCTTGGCAAGACCTATCGAGCCGCCAAGGCAGAGAAGGCCGCGAAGGAAGCCGAGCTGGCTCAGGCGGACAACACTGCCGACCTGGTTGAAACTGACGAGGTCGTTGAGGCGCAGGAGCCCGTTGAGACCGCTGAGGTCACGAAGCCCTCTTCGGATAATGCCCCCAACAACGACGAGGACGTGTGGGGCGAGGACGGCATGTGGGTCGACGAGGTTGTCGTTGCCGCCAACACCGCGAGGGACGAGGCCACCAAGGGTGGCAAGAGCGAAGGCTTTGTTGCCTACAACCTGGTCGATCACGGGCCCAAGTCCAAGCAGGCTACCAAGGAGACCGCCGATGCTTCCAAGGGTTCGCGCAGCAAGATGAAGCCGATTCTGGGCGCTGCGGCAGGAGTGACCGTCGCCCTCGTGCTTCTCGGCGTTCTCAACCACGCAGGCGTCTTCAAGGGCGATTCTGAGCCAAAGCAGGAGGCCGCTGTTGTGGAGGAGGCTCCCGTCGAGGTTGCCTCCGAGACCGAGGCTAAGTCCGAGCAGAAGTCCGAGGCTGACTCTGCGGCCGCAAAGATGGCCGAAGACAAGAAGGCTGCCGACGAGAAGAAGTCCGAAGACACGAAGGCTCTGAAGCAGGCGAGCGAAGACGCCAAGGATGATGCCGAGAAGAAGGCTGAGGAAGCCGAGGCCGCAAAGAAGGCCGAAGCTGCTGAGGCCGAAAAGGCCCAGAACCAGAACCAGACTCAGACCCAGACCCAGACCGAAACCCAGCCGCGCCAGCAGGAGCAGACAGAGAGCGCTCCTTCGCGTACGGTGGAAGAGCCGGTTGAGTATGAGGAGTATTACTACTACGACTACGATTACGGCTACGAGAGTCAGCCGCAGCAGGAGGTCAACTGGGACCAGGAGCAGTACGAGCAGCGTTCTGCGAGGGACGAGGCGAGGCGCAACGATGCGCGCGAGGATTCAGCCGAGGCCATCCAGAAGCAGAACGAGGAGCTTGCTCGCCAGGAGGCGCAGGCAAGGGCTCGTATGAGGTACTACGAGAACAACAATTAGAAGACAGAGGCTTTCCGACGCGCCGGCAGCAGAGCTCGCGAGCCGGCGCGAGCGGGAGAGCGAATAAACGTGCGGCCGACGCCTTACCAAGCGCGTCGGCCGCACGTTTTGTTAGTTATTGTCGCTATCGAAATCCGACCAGCCCTGCTCGTCATCGTCGAGAAGGTCCCAGTCACCCTCGGTCTTCTCGTGGTTCTTGTAGAGCGAACGCGTGCGTATCTCGAGCAAAAAGGAGAGGATGAGAAACAGAACGATTCCACCTGCAACAAGGGTGATGACACCCTGGCGCGTGCCAAAGAGCCATGCGAAGAAATCGGCAATTGCGTTCATGTGCTGCCCTCCCGCGAAAAATACGTGCGATGTGCTGGCACAAGTATATACTTGATGCGCTTCGTAAAGACTACCTGTCCAAGGAGATGGCTATGCTGGACATCAAGTTTGTCCGAGAGAATCCCGACGTAGTGGATGCGTCGTGCGCTTCTCGTCAGAACGCCCACTGGGACCGTGAACGGTTCTTCGAGCTCGATGAGCGTCGTCGTGAGCTGATTGTTGAGGTAGAGGGCCTGCAGGCCGAGCGCAATGCTGTCTCTAAGGAGATCGGCCAGCTGATGCGCGACGGCAAGCGTGACGAGGCTGAGGCTGCTAAGGCCAAGGTTGCCGCCAACAAGGAGCGCATTGCCGAGCTCGATAACCAGCGTGGCGAGGTCGAGCAGGAGCTGTTTGACCTGGTGGCTGGCATCCCCAACATTCCCGACGAGTCCGTGCCCTATGGCAAGGATGACAACGACAACCCCGAGGCACGCCGCTGGGGCACGCCTCGTGAGTTTGACTTCGAGCCGAAGGCGCACTGGGACCTTGGTCCCGAGCTGGGCATGATTGACTTCGACCGCGGCGTGAAGATCGCCGGTAGCCGTTTCTACGTGCTCGGCGGCATGGGCGCTCGCATGGAGCGCGCCCTTATCAACTTCATGATCGACACGCACGCCAAGGCCGGCTTCAAGGAGTGGTGGCCGCCCGTCATCACGAATGCGGCGACGCTTTTCGGCACGGGTCAGCTTCCTAAGTTTGAGGAGGACCTGTACCACGTCAGCCCCGACATGTACCTCATCCCGACCGCTGAGGTCATGCTCACCAACCTGCACCGCGACGAGGTGCTTGACGGCGACAAGCTGCCCCTGTGGTACTGCGCCTTCACGCCCTGCTTCCGCGAGGAGGCTGGCAGCGCCGGTCGCGACACGCGCGGCATCATTCGCGTGCACGAGTTCGACAAGGTCGAGATGGTGAAGTTCGCCAAGCCCGAGGACTCGATGAACCAGCTTGAGAGCATGACCAACGAGGCCGAGCAGATTCTCCAGACGCTGGGCCTGCCCTATCGCGTGGTCACCCTCTGCTCCGGCGACATCGGCTTCAGCGCGCGCAAGACCTACGACGTCGAGGTCTGGCTGCCGAGCTACAACAACTACAAGGAGATCTCCAGCTGCTCCAACTGCTGGGACTTCCAGGCTCGCCGCGCCAACATCAAGTACCGCGACCCCGCCGAGTTCAAGGGCACGCGTCTGGTGCACACGCTCAACGGATCCGGCCTTGCGGTCGGCCGCACCATGGCCGCCATCATGGAGAACTACCAGAATGCCGACGGTACTATCACGGTTCCCGAGGCGCTGGTGCCCTACATGGGCGGCATCGAGGTCATTCGTCCCGAGGACTAATCGAGCCTAACTATGGGCCCTCCCGCGCGGAGGGCCTTTCTTATTATTGAAAAGCGAACACGTGTACGGTTATGTGCTACTATGTTGGGTAAAAGGGAACACATGTTCTTTGGAGGAGCCCATGTGGCAAGACAGTACTTGGAGCGTGTTGTATCGGCAAGAGGATGACGGCGAGATGCGCCTTGTGGCGGCGTGTGAGCGCCCTGACGGGGCGATGGAGGTGGAAGAGCGCTCAGATGGCGAGCTGACCGCCCTGACCTACGGAACGATGACGTGTGTGCGCAAGACGATCATTCAAAAGGACGCTGTGGAGGCAATGCTGTGGGCGCTAGGCCCCTGTGAGGGCGACGCGATGGCGGCACTGCAGAAGTTCTACGAGAAGGACGTCCGCTTCCTCTCAGACTTGCAGGACGT
>CAJOKK010000132.1 GCA_905235165.1 uncultured Atopobiaceae bacterium
CCCTACCAAAAAGTGACGTTTCCGGGCCTGTTCTGTCACAAAATGGTACACGGGGAGGGTCCCTGGCAGGGGGTGACGCTAGCCCTGCGCCTTCAGGTGGAAGGCCAGCGCGCCAATGAGGTTGGCCTCGTTGCCGAAGTGGCAGGTAACGATCTCGGGCATGCTGAAGGGGGTTGCCGGGTGCGAGGAGAAGAGCTTCTCCACGGTATCGCGGACCACCTGCGTCGTCTCGGGACGAGCAGAGATGCCGCCGCCAATGGCATAGCGCGGAAGGTCAAGCACGCTCTGCAGGCCATAGATGCCCAGCGCCGCCTGGAAGGCAAACTCGTCGATAACCTCCTTGGCAAGGGGGTCGGACGCCTCGTAGTCGTCAAAGAGCTGAATGCCGTCAACGTCTTCGCGGCCCGTGCGCTCGCGATAGGTGTCAACCAAGGTCTTAGCCGAGATACGTTCCGTCCACATCCCGCGACGGGCACGGCCAGGATCGGCACCCTCACGGTAGGCATCGTAGTCGACCGGCATGACCGACAGCTCGCCTGCCCCGCCCGAGCAGCCCATCCAGACCTCGCGGTTGAGCACGATGCCGCCACCGATGCCCGTTCCGAGCACGAGGACGGCACCCGAATCCACGTCGGCAAGCGCGCCCCTCCAGCTTTCGGCATAGGCGGCACACTTGCCATCGTTGGCGATGGTGCAAGGCTTGCCAAAGACGGCACCGTAGCGCTCGGCCGCCGGATAGTCCTTCAGCCACTCAAAGGCGCCTCCGGTGTGGGCGATGCCCTTCTCCATATCGATGCGGCCGGGCATAGAAATCGCGACACCTGCGTAGTCGCGGTCTGCAAAGCGCTCGGCGACAAGCGCAAGCGAGGAGAGCACCGCCTGCTCGCCCGAGGTGTCAGACGGCACCTTGCCCTCCTCAAGGCTGTTCGCCTCCGCATCCATGAGCGCGTACTTGATGAAGGTACCGCCAATGTCGAGGACAAGGTATTGCGCTGCCATACGTACCCCTTTCTCTGCACCGTACGCCTTCGTTATACGACAAAGGCTCGTTCCTTGGGCATTGCGCTCCCATAAACGGAAGATACGGGCCTGCGTCCCGCCACTCGCAGGAATTCTCGCCCTGAGTGGCGTATGCTATGCTGCAATGCCTAACACAAACACACCAGCTCACATGAACGAAGCGAGATTGACCATGGCAAAAAACGAAAGTGCCCTGCAACCCTCGCAGCGCATGCGCGTTGCCTACATCCTCACCTTGGTCGGCGGCTTTCTCGATGCCTATACCTATTTCGAGCGCGGCGGCGTCTTCGCCAATGCCCAGACGGGCAACATCGTGCAGTTTGGCATCGCCCTGGCTAACGGAACTCCCGACCGCTGCCTCTTCTACCTGTGGCCCATCTGCTCCTTTGTTGCTGGCACCATGACGGCGCTCTGCATGGAGGACGCGCTTGAGCGCAGGAACTCGCGACTCGTTCGCCGCAGCGTCCTTCTCGGCGAGATGTTCGGCCTTGCGATCGTCAGCTTCATCCCCGCCCAACAGGAGTGGGACATGCTGGCCAACGGCATCGTGAGCTTTGTTGCCGCCATGCAATACCAGGCCTTCTCGACCTTCCGCGGAACCTCGATCGCCACAACCATGTCGACGGGCAACTTGCAGAAGTTCGTCAGCGCCCTCTATGACGGCACCATGCACCTCAACCAGAAGAGTCTGCGCATGGCGGCGGTGTACTTCAGCATCATCGCCACCTTCACCTTCGGTGCCTTCCTCAGCGCACACGCCTGCGAGCTCATGGGGCCCGCAGCCCTCTGGCCGGCCATCATCGCACTTGGCATCGCCGTGGCCACCATCACCTACCTGCGCAGAAAGAACCAGGCAGACGGGCGCGACGCCTCCGTGTAGCAAGCTAGGGAGAGAAGGCACATGAACATCCAGATTTTCGGCACCAAGAAGAGCAGCGACGCGCGTAAGGCAGAGCGCTGGTTCAAGGAGCGCCGCATCAAGTTCCAGTACATCGACCTTCGCGAGAAGGGCCTCTCAAAGGGAGAGCTCCGCTCCGTCGCCCAGGCGGTGGGAGGCCTTGAGGCGCTCATCGACGAGAAGGCCAAGGACGGCTATGCCGTGGCACTCGCGCAGCACACGCCGAGCTCCATGCTCGAGGACGTTCTTCTCGACAACCAGCAGATTCTTCGGCAGCCTATCGTGCGCAACGGACGGCAGGCGACGGTTGGCTATGAACCAGACGTCTGGAAGACCTGGGAATAGGCAGAAGAGAAGCACAAGGCGGCGCCCCCTCCGGGCTCGAAGGGGGCGCCGCCTTGTAGCTCGCTTGAACTCAGGGCACGCATGCAGCCGCTAGACCACCAGCGAACCGCCGAGGTAGGTCTCGCGCAGAGACAGGTCGCCGTCAAGCACGTTGAAGTCGGCATGGCGGCCAGGCAAGATGAAGCCGCACTCGTCATCGATAAGCGACATCTTGGCCGGCACCTCGCTTGCCATGCGCAGCGCTTGTTCCGGCGACACGAGATTCCAGTTGACGACATTCTTGACCGCGCCGGCCATCGTGAGCACCGAGCCCGCGATGTTTCCCTCATCACGCAGGCGGGCAACGCCGTCGGCCAGCACGATCGGAAGCTCGCCCAGCACGTATTCACCATCAGGCAGGCCACCACAGGCAAGGCAGTCGGTAATCAGCGCAACGTGCTGCCAACCCTTGGCACGCACGAGCGCCATGGCGGCACCCGGCGAGACATGCTTGCCGTCGCAGATGAGCTCACTGTAGGTATCGGGCGTCACCATCGCGCAGCCAACCAGGCCGGGATTGCGATGGTGCAGGGGGCTCATGGCGTTGTAGGTGTGAACGAAGGAATTGGCACCAGCGGAGATGGCCCCAAGGCCCTGCTCGAAGGTGGCGTCAGAATGGCCAAGGGCGCAGGCCACACCGAGCTCAAGCAGCTGCACGATGTAGTCGAGGCTGCCGTCTCGCTCAGGCGCCAGGGCGCTACGACAGATGAGCCCCTTTGCCGCCTCCTGCCAGGAGAGGAGGACGTCAACGGACGGGTCGATCATGTATCCCTCGTTCTGGGCACCCTTGTACTTCTCCGTAAAGAAGGGGCCCTCAAGGAAGATGCCCTGGATGCGCGCACCGAGGAAGTCATCGCCACGCAAGACTGCGGCAGCATGAACGCTCAGGCATGCCTCGCGCGTTTGGTCGACCGAGGCCGTCAGGGTGGTGGGAGTCCAAGACGTGGTTCCGTGGCGCGCCAGCTCCATAGATGCGTTGTTCAGGCCCTCGGGGTTGCAGTCCATCACGTCCGTCCCGTAGAAGCCGTGGATGTGCGTGTCGACGAAACCCGGGGCAACCCAACAGCCAGAGCGATCAATGACTATGGCGTCCTCGGGTACCTCCGTAGTGAAGGTGCCAAAGCAGCCTTCGACGACGGACAGGTAGCCAGGACCGGCAACGTAGCCAGGAAGCAGGAAATGGTCGGCTTTCACGTAGTATGTAGGCATAGCATCTCCTTTACGTTTGCACCTTAGCCCTCCCATTGTGCTACAAGCTCCATCCCAAAGGCAAAAGAGCCCTCAGCACCCCGCGCTATGGCGCGGCAGAAGGTTAGCGCTCCTCCAAGGCCTTGAAGGCGCAACCGTACATGGCGGCGTCATTGCCCAAGCTCGCCGGCAGGATGCGTGCGCCCGCACTTGGGGCAAGGCAATACTTGCGGAAGGAGTTGCGCAGGGCCTCGGCATACAGGTTGAAGCCGCCACCAACGCCGCCGCCAATCAGGTAGGCCTGGGGGTCAACGATCACCGAGACCTGCGCCATGGCATAGCCAAGGTAGTCGCACATGATGTCGATGGCCTTCTTCGCGGCCTTGTCTCCCGCACGATGCGCATCAAAGACCGAGAGCGTGTCGGTGGGACCGTCGAGAAGAACCGGCTCGGTTCCCAGCTCCTCGCAGACCCTCAGGTAGCTATTGACGATGCCCTTGGCTGACGCATACTGCTCAAGGCAACCGCGACGACCGCAACCACAGGTCACGTCCTCGTCGCGATTCACGGTGATATGGCCCAGCTCGCCTCCGGCACCAAAGGCTCCCGAGATGAGCTTTCCGCCCGAGACCACGCC
>CAJOKK010000133.1 GCA_905235165.1 uncultured Atopobiaceae bacterium
CCCTCGGTTTCTTCATGCAACCGGACTAGTTATACCCACTCTTCCTTCTTTAATACCTGCTTTGCGAAAGTCAGGTCATACGCATTGTCTAGAGGCTACATTTTGCATTTAGTTTGGAAACATCGCTTAGTTGTTATTGAAATGAATCGCAGTTGGAGAGGTATGCGAGCCGTCTTAAGGACTCCACGTGGACGCTTGCGAATTTGGGCATATGGCAGGGCAACAACTTGATCCCGTTGTGGTAGGATAATGCGCCATGCGGGTGTCGCCAAGTGGTAAGGCCCCAGCTTCCCAAGCTGGTATCCGCGGGTTCGAATCCCGTCACCCGCTCCAGAGCGAAACAGAGCGGTCTCCAGCAACGGAGGCCGCTCTTTTTTGGTGGGCATGTTTGAAGATTCTGTAGAGCAAGGCATCGAGCGACAAGTCACATTTCAATACCCCCAAACCATTGGCGAGCCTTCCACCTGTGCCCCTGTGGCGCATTTGGTCGCGTTTGCAGTTTGCTGCCAGCATCCGTGCAGCTCGATGCAAGTTTGCTGCAAGTTGCCCTCGCTAGGGTTGTCATTCCCTGCCGTTTGGCACAAGACGACTCAAGCGAGGAGGCATGGACATGGACCGACATCCCACGAAGCAAAGACTCAACCAACGCCCACGTCGTAAACCCGACGCACGAAACGAGCTGCCTCGTGCCGTGCTCCGCGGAGGCGATCCTCTCAGGGGAGGTGAGCCTGGGGCCGTCGGCCATGCCGGACGCAACGTTCTCACGCGCCTGGGTACCACTCGTCGCCAGCTGCGGAGCAACTTGCATGCCACGAGGGCTTACCAGCATGCCAAGGCACTTTCGGCCATAGTGCTCCTTGCCCTCGCACAGCTGCTCATGCCCTACGCATGCGTCTCCACGGCAGCAATCGCCGCAAGCGGCTTTGACCCAAGAACCGTAACGCTCAGCCAGCCCGATCGCCATCAGATCGACGGTCACGAAGCCTACTGTGCCAACGTCAACCTCAACCCACCGCCCGTGGGATCTCCGGTCTCCTTCTGGGAGTCGGGGTCTGCGCTCCTTGACTACACGCTCTATCACAGCGATGGCGGTCCTGACCCCCAATTTAGCTGGGAGCCAACACGCTACGTCGTATGGACCATCATGCACGACGACACCAGGTTTCTCGAGACCTACGTCTCGGGAGAGCAGATGCCCGCAGACTTCTCCGAACAGGTGAAGGCCCTCTACTATGCGGCCGTGGACTGGGTGGACAAGGGCGCGATTGGTCCTGAGCGCGGCTGCTCGCGCATCTACGCAGCCACATCCGACCTGTATCAGCCGCTCGCCATGTGCGTTCCCACGCGCGGTGACATTGCGCTCGAGAAGACCTCTGGCCTGGCATCCATCAGCTCGGAAGGTCCCGGCTACTCCCTGGCCGGCGCGCACTACGCCGTCTACGCCGACGAGGGGTGCACGTCGCAGGTTGCCACCCTAGTCACCGACGATCAGGGCAAGGCGCAGGCCTATGCCCTTGAGCAGGGCACCTATTTCGTTCGCGAGATCGCTGCGCCAAGCGGCTTCGCACTCGACAACAACACCTACAGCGTAACGGTCACCCCTCAGCAGGTCTCGCTCGTATCAGGCGGCCCCGTACAGGACCTGCCCCTCTACGCACCCGTCGGCATCCTCCTGCGCAAGGGCGACAGCCAACTCGTTGCCCAAGGCTCCGTATCACAGGCGCAGGGCGACGCAACCCTTGCGGGAGCACGCTTCGTCCTGTCTCGCTTCGCAAACACGAATGGCGACACCAGCGGAAGCGCCGATCGTTCCTGGACCATCCAGACAGACGAGAAGGGCATCGCCACGCTTGACGAGGAGCACCTTGTTTCTGGTGACGAGCCCTATCGTGCAGGCGACGGCTCGATTGTGCTCCCCCTGGGAACGTACGTCATTGAGGAGGAGGGCGCTCCCGAGGGATATGCGCTTGGCTCCCAGCGATGCTGCTTCCTTGTTGAGCAGCAAGGTTCCCAAGCCGTCATACGCACCATTGACGACCCCACCCCGTCCGGCAGCGAACCGGGAGAGGCACGCTTCCTCGTAACCGATGAGGTCATACGGGGAGGAGTTCGCCTTGGCAAGGTTGACCTACAGCGCGGCGACCACGTGGCCCAGGGCGCAGCGAAGCTTGACGGCGCCCAGCTAGCCATAGAGCTTACGAGCGACCAGCCCGTCATGGTGAACGGCAGCAGCTACACAAAGGGATCTGTGGTCACGACCCTCTCCCTGGGACCCGACGGCACTGCCGAGACGGCCGCCGACGCCCTACCCTATGGCTCCTACCTTGCCTACGAGGTCAAGGCCCCTGAAGGCTACCTGCTCACACCCCGCGACGCATGGAGCATAAGCTTCCAGGTGCGGGAACCCGGTGTGATCGTTGACCTTTCTGATTCCGCAAACTCCGTAGCTGACCTCGTAAAACGTGGAGACCTCTCCTTTGTGAAGGTAGACGGCCAAACCATGGGGCGCCTTGCTAACGTGCCCTTCTCCATCGAGTCTCTCACCACCGGAGAGCGCCATGTTCTGGTTACCGACGACAATGGCCAGTGCTCGACCCAGGCTTCGTTCAACCCCCACAGCAGCGATACCAACGCGAATGACCTTCTGCTCGAGGAGAACACCTCGCACGAGCCTAACCCCTCCGCCGGCATCTGGTTCTCTGGCGGAAGCGACCGCGAAGTCAGCGTTGACGACAGCCTTGGCGCTCTCCCTTACGACACCTATCGAATCAGCGAACTGCCTTGCGAGGCAAACAAAGACTACGAGTTGGTCACCTTTGAGATTCGCGTCTCGCGCGACCAGTTTGTCGTAGACGGTGGCACCGTTGATGACCACGCCCTCCCCTCCCTGCAGACGCGTCTGGGATGCGCCTCGACGTCTGAAGGAAGCAACCTCTGGGAGCTCGTCGACACGGTCTACTTCAACAACCTCGCCGCAGACGGAACTGAATATGAGGTCCGCGGAACGCTCCATCTGGTGAACGAGGACGGTTCCGATGGCGGAGTGCTCACCGATGCAGACGGAAACGAAATCACGGCCGCCAGCACCTTCACGCCTGCGGCCCCCTCGGGGCAGGTCGAGGTTCCCTTCTCGCTCGACGCAGGCGCCCTGCGCGGCGCAACGGTTGTGGCCTTCGAGCAACTCTGGCTCGATGGAGCCTGCATCGCTAGCCACGAGGACGTCTCAGACGTCGACCAGTCCCTGACCATCCCCCAGATTCACACCCAACTGAGCGGGCGCGAAGGAGAGAAGGAGGTCTTCTCGTCTGGGCCCGTAACGCTCGTCGACACCGTTCACTACGAAGGCCTGACTCCCGGCAGCAACTACCAGCTTCGCGGAACCCTTATGGACAAGGAGAGCGGCGAGCCGCTGACTTCGCCTGAGGGCACTCCCCTCACCGCCGAGCAGTCCTTTATCGCCGATGCCAGTACGGGAAGCATTGAGGTTCCCTTCTCCTTTGACGGAACGATCATCACGGGCAGGCGCGTCGTTGCCTTCGAATCGCTCGTGCAAGACGGAATCGAGCTTGCGATTCACGCCGACCTCGAAGACGAAGATCAGACGATCAGCTCGCCGAGCATCCATACCGTCGCAAGCGATGCCGAAGACGGAGACCACTTCCTGCCAATTTCGTCCCAGGCACAACTTGTTGACACGGTGAGCTATCAGGGCCTCATTGCGGGAGAAAGCTATGTGTTGGAAGGTAGCCTCGTGCAGCGGCTCACGGGAGAACCCCTTCAGGGCAATGGAGAGCCCATCCGCGCAGAGCTCAGCTTCACGCCAGAAAGCAGTGACGGCGAAGTTGCGTTACCCTTCTCCCTCGACACGCAAACGCTGGTTGGCCAAGAGCTCACGGTCTTCGAGCACCTCACCCGCGAAGGGCAACTGGTCGCGAGCCATGACGACCTCTCGTCGGATGCGCAGTCGCTCAGCGTTCCCGTCATCGGCACCATCGCCCAGTCGGCGGATGGCGGAAAGTACGTCAAGCCCGAGAAGGACCAAGTGCTCGTTGACACGGTGCACTTTGACGGACTCATAGCAGGTGAAAGCTACCGTGTATCGAGGGGGAACTGCACCTTCGCGACGAGAAGGGCGAAGACCAAGGACCCCTTACCGACCAAGACGGAGAGCCCGTGGCGGCAAGCGCCGAACTCACGCCCGACAGCTCGACGGGAGAGATAGAGCTATCGTTCAGCTTCGACGCGTCCCAGCTCGCTGGCAAAGATGTTGTTGCCTTCGAACGACTGCTGTCTGCAGACGGAACGGTCGTCATCGCCTCGCACCAAGACATAGGCGACGGTGGACAGAGCCTGCACGTCAACACGGTTCCCGAAGAGCAGAAAACGACACCCGTCGTGCCGAAGCATACGACGCCTGCCCAAGCGGCAAGGGGAAGCCTGCCGAAGACCGGAGACCTCGTTGCTCCGTTTGGCGCCTTCTTCTTGGCCTCCCTCTTTGCCCTCAGCCTCGGCTTCGTCCTTCGCAAGCACAACCCTGACGACAGGGGCGAAGCGCGTCGCCACAAGACTCCCTAGCCCCATGAGAAAGGCGGCCGGCCCCGCCTTGGGACCGGCCGCCTCTGTCAAGCTCTTTCGATTGGCCTAGGAGCGACGGATGAGCTCGGCAACCAGTGCCGCCACATCGCCCACCTGACCAGAGTCGACGTTCTCACGGCGATCTTCCGTCGTGTGGGACAGCGCCTCGACGCCATTCTTGAGGCCGGCGATGGTCACCGCACGCACCGACTTGCGCATGGCGGGCGTGGCGTCCGTGTCTTCCCAGGAGTGGGAGACGCGCCTGACAGGAATGTGCAGGTCTTCCGCGATGCTGCCCAGCAGACGCATGGCGCGTCGGTCAGCCTTACGCGTATCGGTAAGGCCCTCGTTCGTAAACAGGGTGAGGTTACCCGCACCCACGCAGGTGAGGTTGATGAGGAAGGCGCCGCGAATCTTCGAACGGTTCTCGCGCAGGAAGGCCTTCATACCACCATGATTCAGCTCAGATGCACCAAGGCCAACGAACCAGATGTCGTGAGCCAAGAGCTCGTCGTCGTGCATGCCGAGAATGGTGTCGCGCAGCTCGTCCTTCACGTCATCGTCAAGCGGCTGCTCCGAAACCTGGGAGAAGTCGACGACCTCGTCAAAGGAGGGATCAGAGACCTGGGAGAAGTCGACGACCTGGTCCATCGCATCGTAGTCGACGTCATCTGCGTCACGCAGGCCAGAGCGCCTCGTGGCACCGCCCTTCCAGCTGGGCGTGTCGTCATCATCGTCAGAGAAGATGAAGTTCGAAGTGGAGCCGCCCAGCCCATTCGAGCTCGGGGCGTCATAGCTGCTCGTCGAGAAGTCGAGCGGATCGGTGACCCTGGAGGAGGGGTCAGGCAAGTCGAAGAGGTTCGCACGACGACCAACGCTGTTGGTCGAAGGCTGGAACTCGCTCACTCCCCAGCTGGGATCATCGATGCTCTCGGCCTTCGGGGCAGGCTCGATGACGCGAGGCTCGCTCATGCTTTCGACGTCAGCCATCTCGGTGAGGCCAGACACGTCCATGAGGTCGATCTCTTCGTCCGAGGGGAGGTATTCATCCTCAAAGTGAAGGTCGCTGGCAATCGTTGCGCCCCCGTCAAAGGAAGCGGGAACGTCGACCTTCTCCTTATCCTCAACCTCATCAAGACTATCGAGAGGATCATCGAGGTCGAAGTCGTCAGCAGCGAAGGAGTCATCGGTATCGAAGGAGCTATCGGTACCGAAGGAATCGAAGCTCTCAACGACATCAGAAACATCAGCGGCATCGGCGATGTCAACCGCATCGGCATCATCGGCAGCATCAGTGGCCTCGAAGGCAGCCGTCTCGTCCGACAGCTCGTCGTCATCCGCGGAATGGTGGCCCACAACGCGAACGCTCGAGTTGTCCAGGTCCATGGTGCCCGTATCGAAGAAGGCCTCGCGCATCTGATCGTCAAGCGAGCTATCGCCGACGAGTCGAGCGCGCAGAGTCTTGAAGAAGGCGGCGATATCGGCGCCCAGGGGTGCGAGGTTTTCCTTGAGGTCGGTGAAGAAGACGATCACGGGATTCGGACCCTTCTCGCCTTCGGCCTCAGCGTACGGATCCTCCTCGGCCTCAGCGTACGAATCGTCCTCGGCCTCAGCGTACGAATCGTCCTCAGCCTCATGCTCCTCGCCCTCAGTGTCAGACAGGGAATGGAAGAAGAGGTGATGCCTACGGGTCTGCTCCTGCTCCCTCTCGGAGCTGAAGTCAACGACCCCGTCGGAATCGTAGGAATCGTGGGAATCAGCAAAGTCGTCGGCATCGAAGGACTCAACCTCCTCGAGGTCCTCGACAACCGCAACAGGAGCAACGGGGGCAACAGGAGCAACGGGGGCAACGTTCTGAACATCAAGGCTGTCCTTCGGGCGAACGTCCTTGCTCATGAGACGAGGCTCCACATAGGCAACCTCGCAGGTATCGGGAAGCATGTGGAGAGACTCGATGACCTCCGCACCATGGCGGATGCCCACGACCTCCTCGTAATGCTCAGTGACAACCTGGGCACGAACCCCGCCAGCAGACAGGGGCTCGCCAGCTTGTGCCTGCACGGTCTGAGCAGCGGCAACGCTCGCAGCAGCAGGAGTTACAACGCCCTCATCTGCGGGAACGACGCTCTGCTCGTCTTCATCATGTGCCGCGAAGGCAGCCTCATCCTCGAGATGCTCATCGTCTTGGCTCGCCCACTCATCCGAGAAGTCGTCGTCCAGGTCCTCGAGAAGCTCACCCTCAAGGACGTCGTCCTCAGGAACCTCAGCTGCAGCCGACTCGTCTTCGGGCTCCTCAACGAGAACGGCACCCCTCTCGGGACGGGCCTGACCCGTGGCAGCATCTGCCGCAGGACGCACCTTGTCGAGCACGCTGAGCATTGCGGCAACCGACGCCTTGTTGTCGTTGGCACCGTCGGTGTAATGCGAGAAGCAGCGATACAGGCCGTCAACGCCCAGGGCAAGAAGCGGCAAGGAGCTCAGGATCGCAATCAGCCAGAGGAAGCTGCGGAAGCCCATGGGAAGGAAGCCGAAGGCCTGCACAAGGGCGAGGACGCAGGCAACGCCAAGGCAGACAGGGGTGATCGTGCTCACCAGGGGCAGGTAATGCGAGACGGACGAATTGTGCAGCATGCTCACACGAGGGGTGTCGTAGTGAGCAACGATGACGATGGGACGGTTGCCCTTCACCACGAGGGGACCCTCTGCACGATGGACGCCCACCACGTTCTGGCTATGCGTGCGGCCGCCAAGGCCAGACAGGAAGTCAAAGCCAAAGTGCTTGAGCAGGAACAAGACACCACAGAAGAGAGCAATGGTGGTGCCCACCGAACCGACGGGCGTGTTTTTGAATCCGGCCAAAAAAACACCCACAAACAGGAGCACCATAAGGACGCGGTAGGGAAGGTCACCTGCCCTCGGCACCTCAAATTCCTGGATACTCGTCTCGACCCCATGCTGGTCCATGAGGTCTCTGATGAGCTCAGCGGCCTGAAGCTCCTCTTGGCTGTCGGCGGGAGAAATCCTGATCCGACGGTTCAAGTATTCAATGTAGTCACGCGTAGTGGCCATGCTATTTTCCTTTGCTGTGTGCATAGGTCCTCGAAACAGTGGCCGTTAAAGTATACGTCTTAATCTCGCGGCATACCCCGCATCCCTCCGCAGAAACAAAGTACCTCGGCAAATACGCATATCCTCCGAACGGGCGAGTCGGCCAGCAGGGAGCCCCCAGCCGACACGGGAAGCGCGGGAAGGGCGGCGGGGGCGGGAGGGCCTGCGCGAACTCTGCGGCAAGGGCGCTCGTCGCTACGGCGCGGCAGCTGCGGGACTCGCTCGCTTCGCTCGCTCGGACAAGTCCTCGCTCCCGCCGCGCCTGCGCTCCTCACTGCCGCAGAA
>CAJOKK010000134.1 GCA_905235165.1 uncultured Atopobiaceae bacterium
GTCAGCCAGTCGCTGACGAGGGAACGTTCCGCGCAGACCGTGAACGAGCTTTCCCATATGTTCGGTGGTGCCGTCACGGCCTTTCCGGCTTACACCTTCGAGGTCAGCGCGCTTGTTGACGGCAACGTGTTCGGCGCTCTCATCTTTGCGCTTATCTCCCTGGCGGTGTTTGGCATCTTCATTCTTGTGGCGCGCCTCTTCTACCTGAAGATCGTCACGTCGCTGTCGGCAGGCGGTGGTGGCACGGCGACCTTCGAGGGCGCTTCGCTGAAGAGCTCGTCGACCTTCTCGTCTTTGGTGCACATGGAAATCCTGCGCACGGTTCGTTGCTCAGGCATCATGATGAACTACGTCGTTTTCCCGGTGCTCATCACTCCGATCTTCGTCTGCTTCTCCCTTACGAAGTCGGATAATTCTCTGGCCAGCTTGATTTCAGGCTCGACTATCGGAGCGAATATTACCTTCGTCGTGTTCATTCTTCCGGTCATCAGTCTCTTAGTGCTCATATCGTCTCTTTCGAACGGTCTTCCCGCTACGGCATTCTCGCGCGAAGGCTCGAACTGGATTTGGATGAAGTTCGTGCCCGTGCCCATCATCGAGCAGGTATACGCAAAGCTCCTGCCGGGCTTTTTTGAAAACGTCTTCATCTTCCTGCTGCTTTCGGTGGTCATGGGAGTTCTCACGCTGAGCTCTGGTGTTGATCCGCTCCTCTTTTTGGGGACGCTCGTCTACGTCTTCGCTAACTTGTGGGTGGACACGACTGCGGCTTTGCGCATGGGTTGCATCCTGCCTAAGCTCGATTGGGGAGACGATGGCAACGTGACGGTCAATGAGGTCAAGAACAATACGGGCATCCTGCGCCAGATGTTGCTGGTTCTTGCCCAGTCTCTCTTCCCCGTCGTGGTGATCGGACTGGCCTACTTCATCATGGGCCAGGCGTTTAGCCTCGACATGATGCGCTTGGCCATTGCGGTTCTGGCGCTTGTTGCGGTTGTCTACGCGCTTATCGCTGGTCGCGCCTCTGTGCATGCGGCCGCCCGTGCAATCGAGCGCTACGAGTAAGCGAGGTGTGGTCTTTCTCGTGAGGGCATAAGGGTGTTCTTCTCGTCTCTTGAAGAAATCGACGAGTTATCTTCAATCCTATTTTGGAATGTTGGCGGCATCGGTGCAAATGAAGAAAACTCAGCCGCACGGCCCTTAGAGGAAGGCTGCTTAAGAAAATGCAGGTAACATGCGATAAGTGCTGCATGCTGGCCCTGTTTGTTGAGCGTTGAGGGCTGCAGAAAAAATGTGTCGAGGCTGAGACGCCCGAGTAAAAGGCGGCTTTTCAACGTTTTTTACATTATGTCGAAAACTTTGTGGTCTCTGCCGAAAGCCCGTAACGCCCGTGAACTCGCGACGTACGAGGGGTATACTAACCAAACCCGGCTTGCCGGGAAGGTACGTTGACATTCGCATGGTGGCCTTCGCCCCAATTCCATCTCGTGGGGGTGACTGGTTTCGACAGGGTGATTCTGAGATGGGCAGCAGGCCGTGGTCTCCTCGCCACGTAAAACAGGGGTACCGTCAAAATAAATTGAATTGACAACGATTCTTATCAGGGCTATGCCCTCGCTGCTTAATTAGATATAGCAGCCGCTGAACCGGGGATTGCTTCCGTCGCCGGGGACGCGTCATTTTAGGAAGATGCTCCAAGGGACGTAGCTGGTATGCCCGCGGATAAGATCGAACCAGCTGGGACTCCAAGCGCGAGCCATCGGGTGCGCGGAGTCCGAGACCTAACCGCTGGCTGAGCCTGGAGACACCTATCAGGGGGTTGCTTTGGACCGGAGTTCGATTCTCCGCACCTCCACCATGTGAGACATACGGGTCGTGGTAATAGCTGCCACGGCCCGCTTTCTTTTACGTAGCGGAGAATCGAACTCTGCGCAGGGCGGAGCCGGGCTTGAATTGCGGACTTGACCGTCCCGGGCCGCCCGAGTCCGTCAAAACGGGGCCAGTAATGCGGATTTGACCGTCCCGGGCCGCCCAAGTCCGCGAAAACGAGCCCGGAACCGCGGACTCGGACGTCCACAGCCGCCCGAGTCCGTGAAAGTGACCCCCGTTTCGCGGACTTTGGTGTCCGTGGCCGGTCAAGTCCGCGAAAAGCACTCTCGTTTGAAATGAAACTGATTTATATAATTCCTAAATAATAGGACCGATTATGCGAAAAATTATCGGAGTTAAAGTAATGACTTTACTCCTATTATAGTGACAGTAACTATTTTTAATATATCTCTTTTTTCTTCTGGAGATAGCGGGTTTTTCACAGCAGAATAAATAGCTAGAGCAATTGTCGTGAAACCTAGCACAATAGAAATAGCTCTAACGACACTCAATACATTCATTACTTGCTACAACCTTTCTACTCTACTTAACAGTATTAAATTCATATATTCTTACAGAAGCAATATATGATATCGCTATAAACATAAGAACAATAACAACTGAAAAAGTAATGTGCGCTAGAGGCAGTGCAAAGAAGGGTTCAAATATAGCAAAAACGTTATCTTGTTTTATCAAAATGGGCAGTCGATTTCTCGACTGCCCTTGTTTGAAATGAATCTGCTTTTAAAAGCCTATGACATAGTTCCTACTGCTCGAGGAAGGCGCGAATCTCATCGAGACGACGTTCTGCCTGTTGGCGGCCTTGCAAGTAGAGGTCGAGCAGCTTGCCTCCATCGCGCTCGCTGACGCCCACCTCGACCTTGCGTTCGGGGGCAATCACCAGCACGTGGCTTTTCGCTTGCTGCTCAAGCTCGAAGAGGAGCTCGCGCTGACGGTTGTAGCGTTCGTCGCGTGTCTGCAGGGCGTTGATGTAGTAGGGGAAGTCGTCATAGCGACGTGAGCGCAGGGCAAGTGCCTCGTAGCCAAGGGGAGTCGCCTTCTTGACGTAGTCGCGGTCGCGGGTCAAAACGACAAGGGCTTTGTCCGCAGGGGTGTGCCCTTCGACCTTCGCGGCGCCTTCAAGTCCGAGTGCCACCTCGAAGGGTATCGAGTCGGCCGTTCCGCCATCAAGGTAGCGGTGGCCCTCAATTTCAACAGAGCGCGAGACGGGCGGAAGCGATGCGGACGCCTGCACCTTGTCGATGTCGTCCGGCAGCTTTTCGCAGGGGAAGTAGCTTGCCGTGCCGAAGACCACATTAGTCGCCACGGCGTACATGCGCAGGGGGTTCTTCTCAAAGGCCTCGTGATCGATGGGATCGAGGTTGTTCTGCACTTCGTCGTACATAAACTCGCTGTTGGCAATGTCGCCGGTAGTGGCAAAGGACCACAGCGACATGAAGCGACGGTCGTCGCGGTAGGCAAGCGAGATGCGCATGGAGCGACCGATCTGGTGGCTCTTGAAGCTCGTAGCCGAGATGGCGCCAGCCGAGACGCCCCAGACGCTCGAGAACGCGTCGATGCCGTTTTCCATAAAGACATCGAGGACACCGGCCGTATACATCGAGCGAAAGCCGCCGCCTTCAAGGACAAGTGCGTTGTCAGACATACTCACTCCTCAATTGTTGGACGCGAGCATCTTATACCCATGGGCGGCGCGCGGAATCGAAGCGCCCGCGAAAGGGCGTTCTTATCGCTATAGCTGTGTACGGCCTGTGTGGAGATAAAGTGTGAGCCACAAAAGCGCTCGCTAGCTGTATACTTTTAAAGCTTCTTTTGCAGAGCCCCGTAATCTCTGACAAGAAAAAGCAGCGCGACGGTATGTCCAGATACCATCGCTTCGTTTCGTACCAATGGAGGAGTCAAGTGACTAAGTCGACTCATTACGCCAAGCAGGGCGAGGTTGAGCGCAAGTGGGTGCTCATCGACGCTGATGGCGCCACCCTCGGCCGTCTTGCAACCCGTGCCGCCACCATCCTGCGCGGTAAGGACAAGCCCCAGTACACCCCCAACACCGACACCGGTGACTTCGTGGTCATCATCAACGCCGACAAGGTCGTCCTGACCGGCGTTAAGGCTGAGCACAAGTCCTACTGGCGTTACTCTGGTTACCTGGGCGGTCTCAAGACCGAGTCCTTCAAGGACGCCATGGCCCGCAAGCCGGAGTGGGTTGTCGAGCACGCCGTCAAGGGCATGCTCCCCAAGACCACCCTTGGTCGCAAGCAGGGCATGAAGCTCAAGGTCTACGCTGGCCCTGAGCACCCGCACCAGGCACAGAACCCCGTCAAGATCGATCTGGAGGCGTAACCGATGGCTGATAAGACCGTTGTTTACACTGGTACCGGCCGTCGCAAGGAGGCCGTTGCCCGCGTCCGTCTCGTTCCCGGCACCGGCAAGGTTGTCGTCAACGGCCGCGACGCTAAGGAGTACTTTGGCCGTCAGCAGCTCGTCGATAACGCGATTGCTCCGCTGACCCTTACCGAGACCGCTGATCACTTTGACGTTCTCGCGAACGTTGACGGTGGCGGCATCACCGGCCAGGCCGGCGCTGTCCGTCTCGGCATTGCCCGCGCCCTCCTTGATGCCGGCGAGTATCGCGCCGAGCTCAAGAAGGCTGGCTTCCTCACCCGTGACTCTCGTGCCGTCGAGCGCAAGAAGTACGGCCTGAAGAAGGCTCGCAAGCGCCCGCAGTTCTCCAAGCGCTAAGGCTTCTTGGACCATATGCATCACCAAGGCCCGTCGGATTCCGGCGGGCCTTTTTTACGATATGGGCTTCGCCTGTACGAGAGGGCTTGCGGCTACTCTGCGCGCCGAGCGCAACTCGTCTGCCGCCAGAGGGGTGCGGTAGGCTCTCTTCACCATATGTTTGCAGGTCAATGATAGAATGCAGCTGATTTCGAATCATCTACCCACGTCAAACAGGGGAGTGAACATGAAGTACTTTGGCACCGACGGTTTCCGCGGTAGGGCCAATGAGGGCCTGAACGTCGAGCACGCCTACAAGATCGGTCGCTTTGCGGGCTGGTACTACGGCGCTCGCGTTGAGAAGAAGGCTCGCATCATCATCGGTAAGGACACGCGTCGTTCGAGCTACATGTTCGAGTCTGCGCTTATCTCCGGCCTGGTTGCCAGCGGCGCCGATGCCTATATGCTGCACGTTATTCCTACGCCGGGCGTGAGCTATGTCACGGAGGAGGGCGACTTCGACTGCGGCATCATGATCACCGCGAGCCACAACCCCTATACCGACAATGGCATCAAGCTCGTTAACCACAACGGCGAGAAGATGGATGAGGAGGTCCTTGAGCAGATCGAGGCCTACATCGATGGTGAGATTGACGTGCCGCTGGCCATTGGCGACAACATTGGCCAGACGGTTGACTTCATGCAGGGCCGCAACCGCTATATCGCTTACCTCATCGCGAGCGCAAACTTCAGCCTGCAGGGCGTGAAGATCGGACTCGATTGCGCCAACGGTGCTGCGTCGTCCGTTGCCAAGCCCGTGTTTGACGCTCTTGGCGCTGACGTCTACGTCTTCAACAACACGCCCAACGGCTTCAACATCAACGTTCACTGCGGCTCCACGCACATCGAGGAGATGCAGAGTTACGTTCTGCGCAACCACCTTGACGTGGGCTTTGCCTACGACGGTGACGCCGACCGCTGCATCGCTGTGGACGACCGTGGCCACGTGGTTGACGGCGACCTTATCCTCTACGTCTGTGGTCGCTACCTCAACCAGCACGGTGGCCTCGCCAAGTCCACGGTGGTTCCCACCGTTATGAGCAACTTCGGCCTCTTCAAGGCGCTCGACGAGATTGGCATCAACTACGTCAAGACCGACGTGGGTGACAAGTACGTCTATGCCTGCATGCGCGAGGAGGGCTACAGCCTCGGTGGCGAGCAGAGCGGCCACATGATCTTTGGCGATATCGAGAACACTGGTGACGGCATCATGACCTCCCTGCGCATCATGGAGGCCATCCGCGCCGAGAAGGAGCCTCTGTCCGCGCTTGTGCGTCCGGTCAAGCTGTATCCGCAGCAGCTCGTGAACGTCAAGGTCACCGACCGTGATGCCGCGATGAATGCGCCCGAGGTGCTCGAGGCTGTCAAGAAGGCCGAGGAGTTCCTTGAGGGCAACGGCCGCGTGCTCGTGCGTGCGAGCGGTACTGAGCCGCTGGTTCGCGCCCTTGCCGAGGCGCCGACGGAGGAGCTGTGCCGCCAGGCGAATGACATCGTCCTCGCAGCCTTGGAGCCCTATCGCGCATAGATTCGCGTAAGGCTGATGTAACTGAACCGGACTCGTGGCCAGGAGGTCGCGGGTCCGGTTTCTTATGAGGGGGAGGAAGGCGAGCGGGAGGCGGCGGGCGTTTTAGTTGCCTCAGAATCACAAATCGGGAGATCCCCGTTCTCTGCAATTTTAACGACAAGGGCTCTACCTGCGATTTTGTCAAAACAGGCAAAAGCTTCAAGCCGAATTTTAGTTATCACGTAGTTATCACGTAGTTGCCTTCTAGTTGCCTATCGGCTATTGCTTTCTGTTATCCTTGGACATGAAAACGAGGGT
>CAJOKK010000135.1 GCA_905235165.1 uncultured Atopobiaceae bacterium
GTCAAAAAGTACTACGGTAACTGACTCACTCGCGCCACGCTTACTCACTCTGAGCCAAAAGGGCTACGGCAACCGACTCGCTCTTATGGAGGCTTGTTCGGGGGCGAATTCTAGTTCGCGGCCTTCTTCGGTGCGCAGGGTTGCGCGACCCCAGATGTCGATGCCGGCAAAGGTTCCGCTGGCCATCACGTTGCCGTTAGGATAGATTGCCTCGGCTGGGCGACCCAGCAGAGGAGTTGCGTCAAAGTAGTCAGAAAGTATTGGTGCCAAAGGGCCAGCGACCGCCTGGCCAGCACGGACCTTCTCGGCCCAGCTGTCAACACGCCGCTCGATGCCGGCAGAAACGAGCTCCAGATCAGAGACGAGCTCATTGAAGGCGTCTTTGTCGGCGAGAAGCTCACAGGTCGCAAACATGCCCTCGTTGTAGCCCGCCTGAACGCGAAGGTGCGCCAAGCGCTCGTTCGTCTCGGCGTCAACGAGGTCGAACGGCCAGCCAATGCCGAGCTCCTGGCCCTGCGAACGCAGCGCCTCGACTGCACCCAGCACGCACACGTAGCCAAGACCCTGGTAGGCACCCATGGGAACCTCGGGACGAAGCGTGAGCGACAGCAGCGGACCACCTGTTGAGGCCATGTGCTTCTCCCCTACTCCCAGTTGAGTTCGCCAAGGTCACCGGTAAGGTGGCCAACACGAGCCTCGGGCGGCAGCACGGCAACGCCCGCGTGCGTGAGGAAGCGCGTCGGGTCGTGCATGAGGTCTTCCATGGGAACGATCACAAAGTCGCGCTCGCCCAGACGCGGGTGCGGAAGCGTCAGCAAGCGTCCGGCGTGGCGCTCGTCCTCATACCAGCAGAGGTCGCAGTCGATGATGCGGTCTTCGCTTCCGGCCTTGCGCACGTCGCGAGAATTGTCAGTTGGGCGGCCCATCTGCTCTTGCACGTCGAGCAGGGCACGCATCAACACGGTGGGATGCAGCTCCGTGCGAATCTCTACCACAGCGTTCGCAACCGGCTTCTTGAGGCCGTAGGAAGGCTCGGTGTCGTAGGCATGGCTCACCGCAACCACGCAGGTAAGGGGAATCGCGTCGATGAGGCGCACGGCCTCAGAAAGGTTATCGAGGCGCTCGCCCACGTTAGAGCCCAACGAAATAAAGGCCTGGCGCTGGTCTTTCTTGGCCATTGCCCAGTAGGCGTTGAGGAAGTCGGCCGTACCCTTGACGTCGTGAACACGCAGGATGCGGGCACCGCTCTCCACGGCGGAAAGACACACGCCCATCGTGGCCGCGTCGCGCTCGGTCGAGACCTTCTCGCCTGTCACGGCACCCACGAAGCGCTTGCGCGAGACGGCCGTCATCACGGGATAGCCCATGGAGACGAGCTTGTGCGTGGCGCGCTGCACCACGACGTCGGCATCGCCGTCCTTGTCGAAGCCAGCGCCCGGATCGATGCAGATGCGGTTGCGTGCAACGCCCGCACGCATGAGGGTACGGGCCTGGTCGCCGAGGAAGCCCATGATGTCACGCATGATGGGGGCCTCTTCGGGCAGGGTGAAGCGGCGCGAGCTCTGCACCACGCGAGCCGGCTTGATGGAGTCGAGCTGCACCGAGCGGCGCGTGGTGACGCCGGGTGCCTCGGCATTGCTCCAGCGCATGATGACGCAGCCGCACTCGCTCTGGATGGCGAGGGTCTGCATGGCGGGGTCGGTGAAGCCACTCACGTCGTTGATGATGGAGACACCGAGGTCGATGCAGGTTGCGGCAACGGAGGCATGGCGCGTGTCTACCGAGACGATCGCGTTCGGCGCGGCCTCGAGGATGCCGTTGACCACGGGCACCACGCGCTTAGCCTCGACGTCGTCAGGCACCGGCGTGTGGCCGGGGCGGGTTGACTCTCCACCGACGTCAATGATGTCGGCGCCCTCGTCGAGCATCTGCAGGCCACGCTCGACCGCAGACTCCACGTCAGCGTGGCTTCCGCCATCAGAGAAGGAGTCGGGCGTTACGTTGAGGATGCCCATGATGCGTGGGCGCGAGAGCGTAAGCTCGTGCTCACCGCACTGCCAGGTTGCGTAGTCCTCTCGAAGCATGGTCCGACCTTCCCGGGGGCAAGCCCCACCCATTTAAAGCGCATATGCCGTCCAAAGGTACATTGTACCTCTGGTTCAGCCCTGTTGCGCTCCCCCATTGAAACCGCAGGCATCGGCGGCATCGACCTAGAAGTCGAAGGCCTTTGCGATATCGCAGGCACAGATAAGATCTGCCGTCGCGTCCTGCGGTGTAGGCTGCAAGTTGCAGATGACAAGGTCATCTCCCTGGAAGTAGCGCACCAAACCAGCCGCCGGATAGACCACCAGCGAGGTCCCGCCCACGATGAGCAGGTCGCAGGAGGCGATGGCCTTTATCGAGGCAAGCATGACGCCTTCATCAAGGCTCTCGCCGTAGAGCACCACGTCGGGCTTGATGGAGCCGCCGCATTCCGGACAGGTCGGAACGCCCGTGGTAGAGAGCACCCACTCGGCCGACTGCGTGGCACCACAGCGCTGGCAGATGTTTCGGTGCACCGATCCATGCAGCTCCAGCACCCGGCGAGAACCTGCCTTCTGGTGCAGGCCGTCGATGTTCTGCGTAACCACGGCGGTCAGCTTGTTCTTCTCCTCAAGTTCCGCCAGCTTGCGATGGGCCTGGTTGGGCTGGGCCGTCAGGCAGATCATGCGCTCGCGGTAGAAGTCGTAGAACTCCTTTGTATGAGATAGGTAAAAACTATGGCTGAGCATTGTCTCGGGAGGATAATCGAAGTGCTGATGGTACAAGCCATCCTCGCTTCGGAAGTCGGGAATACCACTTGCGGTGGATACGCCCGCGCCTCCAAAGAACACAACGTTGCGGGCCTGCTCAATCCGTTTTGCAAGCTCGCGCGCAGCTTCACCAGCATCCGAGATGGTCTGTGCCATGTGTCCTCCATCCGTTGCGTGACCTGCGTTAACTGTAGCACCGAAGTACCAGCTCGCTCGGCTTTGCCGGCGCGACATCGGAGAAAGGACGCTGCCATGCAGCCGCTGACTAACAACGTGTACGATTGCGGGCTTGCCTTTGAGGGCGGTGGATACCGCGGCGCCTATACGGCGGGCATTGCCAACGTACTTCTCGAGAATAACGTCTTCTTTGACTACGTTTGCGGCATTTCCGCAGGTTCGAGCCACACCATCAACTACCTTTCGCGCGACCAGAAGCGCGTTAGGGAGGCCTTTCTTGCCATTGACGGCAACGAGCCGGCGGGCGGGCTTGGTTGTGCCCTGCGCGGCAAGGGCTACTTCAACGCCGACTACCTCTATGAGGGCTGCCTGGCTGATAACTTTGCCAAGTTTGAGTGGGAGACTTTCCTGGCCAACCCCGCGCGCATGCGCATACAGGCCTTTGAGCGCGACACTGGTCGCACCGTGACCTTTACCAAGCAGGACATGCCCGACATTTGGGAGATGATCAAGCGCGTGCGTGCGAGCTCGACGGTGCCCGCCGTCATGCCGCCCGAACCCATTGACGGGGTGACCTACCTTGACGGCGAGCTGGGCGAAGGCGCCGGCATCCCGCTACCCATGCTTGCAACCGACGGCTTTGAGCGTTTTGTCTTTGTGGCAACGCGCGAGGCGGGCTATCGCAAGAAGGACCTGCCGCCGATGGTACGCCTGGCCATCAAGCGTGGCTTTGGCAAGTATCCGCATCTGGTTGAAGCCCTGCTGACGAGGCCCGCGCGCTATAACGACGCGCTTGACCAGCTGGAGAAGATCGAGCGCGAGGGACGTGCGCTGGTGATTCGTCCTGACGAGATTCCCGTCAAGAACTCGACGCTTGATTCGAAGCGCCTTGAGGAGACCTACGAGCTGGGTCACGCCCAAGGCGAGCGCGAGCTGGGAAAGATCCTGGAGTTCGTGGGTCTGTAGCCCGCTGACCCTCCCTACCAAAAAGTGAGTCAGTTACCGTAGTCCTTTTTGACTCATTTCACTTTTGATGCCATGCGGAGGGAACGGGGCGGAAGGCCCCGCGTGAACATT
>CAJOKK010000136.1 GCA_905235165.1 uncultured Atopobiaceae bacterium
GCATCGACCGTGACGCCCTGAGGGATATCGAAGTTCACGGCGCCGCCCTCGAGGAGGACGCGCTTGTCGAACTTGTAGTCCTGGTCGAACTTCATGGAGCTCTGAATACGCTCGTAGTCGACCGAGCAAGTGTTGATGGCCGGGCCGAGATCGCCGTAGTGCGTAGTGCCGCTCTCGCCGTCAGCGTAGGCGATGGCGGGGACGGTACCGAGGACGAGCGCGGCGCCCATGGCGACGGCACAGATGCCCTTGACGAGCGTGTTCTTCTTCATTACTTCTCCTTTAAAACGACAATTTACGTTGCCAAAACAAAGGCGTTGAAAGCCTCGTGCCTTCAACGCCGACTACTGTACCGCAAGATGCTTTCATGACAACTATCTACACATTTTTATGACATCTTTGTACTAGTTGTAGTTATTAGATGTGGAAACTCTTCATATTATAAGAACATCCCAGCTCTCGGGCCTGGGCGAACACAGCCAGCGAGTTCCGCAGCTGTCGGGTTGAGGCAACGAGGCGCCCTTGACGCGGCGTGAGTGAAGAGGTTCCCCGCCGCCCTCTGACATCAAAAAAGAGATGCGCAAATGTTATGTACCGTAACTGACTTGCAGATATAACGAATCACCCGACCCTGTCACGCCAAAAAAGCTCCCCTGCGAACCAGTGTCGATTCGCAAGGGAGCCCGTCTGTCTTGGACACTCTATAATCCGCTTAGGACCTGACCTCGCCGCCAGTGGACTTCGTGACCTTGGTCACGAGCTTGCTGTGGGCAGCCTCGACCTCCTCGGAGGTGAGCGTGTGGTCGTCGGCACGATAGGTCAGCGAGAAGGCCATGGACTTCTTGCCCTCGCCCACGCGCACGTCGTCGCGATAGACGTCGAAGAGGCGCACGTCGCGCAGGAGCTTGCCGCCTGCGGAGCTGATGCGCTGGACCAGCTGCTCATAGGTCACCGACTCGTCAACCACAATAGCGAGGTCAACGTCAACGCCGGGCAACGTGGGAACGTCCTGGTAGGGCAGCTGCTTCTTCGCGAGACGCTGCAGGGCGTCCACGGAGAGCTCGAAGGCAACCACGGAGTCATCGACGCCGAAGCGCTCCAGAGAGCGCGGATGGATGTTGCCCACCCAGCCGAGCACTTCTCCCCCGGCAAGGACCTCAGCCGCGCAGCCCGGCTGCAGCCAGGCGTAGCGCTCGGGGTCGGCCACCTTGAAGCGGACCTTGGTGATGCGCAGGGTCTCGAGCAGCTGCTCGACGATGCCCTTGGCGTCAAAGAAGTCATGCTCGGGATACTTGGCGTTCCAGCGGTCCTCGTCCCAGCAGCCGGAGAGCACGCCAGCAACGTAGGTCGGCTCCTTGGGAAGGCTCTTGCCCTCGCGGCCGAAGAGCAGGCGGCCAATCTCGTAGAGGTGCACGTTGGGCACGCCGTGATCCTTGTTGTAGGCGACCGCACGGAGCAGGCCGGGAATAAGGTCGCGGCGCATCTCGCTCTGGTCAGCGACGAGCGGACGAATGATCTTCACGGGGACGCCCTTGCCCTCGTGGCTCATGCCCAGACGCTCCAGGTCGCGCGGGTCGGCGAAGCAGTAGGTGCTCGTCTCGGACAGGCCGCAGGCACGCAGGGTCTGGCCGATGAGACGGACGCGCTGCTGCTCGGGCGTGAGACCACCGGCATGGTTGCGGGCAGCCGGCAGGGTCGCCTCGATGTCGCCCTCACCATAGAGGCGGACGACCTCCTCGACAAGGTCAATCTCGCGCTCGAGGTCGGGGCGGTTGGTGGGAGCCGTCACGTCCCAGCTTGCCTCGGAGCTGCGCTCAACCGTACAACCCAGACGCTCGAGGCGCGAGGCCATGAAGTCGTCCTCGATGGGTGCGCCGGCGATGGCGCGGGCACGCTCGGGACGGAAGGAGATCTTCTTGGCTTCGACAGGCGCGGGATAGGCCTCGACCATACCCGGGCAGACCGTGGCGCCGCAGCAGCTCTCGAAGAGGGCAGCGGCGATGTCGGAGACGTTCGCGCAGCCGTTGGGATCCACCACGCGCTCGTAGCGAATGGAAGCCTCGCTCATGAGGTCGAGCATACGGCTGGTACGGCTGATGTTGCCGGAGTTGAAGGCGGCACTCTCGAGCAGGACGTCCACCGTGGTGTCGTCGATCTCGGAGTTGAGGCCACCCATGACGCCAGCCAGAGCGACCGCGCGATCGTAACCGTCGGAGATGACCGTGTTCTCGGAGGTCAGCTCGCGATCTTGGCCATCGAGGGTGGTGATCTGCTCGCCGTCGCGCGCGGCACGCACGACGATGTGGCGCTTTCCGTCGACCTCGGTCAGCTTGCCCAGGTCGAAGGCATGAAGGGGCTGGCCCGTGAGGAACATGACGTAGTTGGTCACGTCGACCACGTTGTTGATGGTACGGGCGCCGGCGGCCATGACGCGCTTGGCGAGCCACTCGGGGCTGGGGCCGATCTTGACGCCGCGCACGACGCGGGCCGTGTAGCGCGGGCAGCGCTCGGGGTCGTCGATGGTCACGTCCACGAGCTCTGCGGTGGGCGTGCCCTCCTCCTTCTGGATCTTGGGGAGGTCGAAGTGGGTGTCGTGGTCGAGCATGGCAGAGACCTCCACCGCGACGCCGGTCATCGACAGGCAGTCGGGACGGTTGGGGGTCATCTCGCAGTCGATGACGGTGTCGGAGAGGCCACGGTAGTCGGTGAAGTCCATGCCCACCGGCGCGTCGGCGGGCAGAATCATGATGCCGTCGTGGTCCTCGCCCAGACCCAGCTCGCGGGCGGAGCAGTTCATGCCGCAGGACTCGACGCCGCGCAGCTTGCTCTTCTTGATCTTGAAGTCGCCCGGAAGGACCGCGCCGATCATGGCGACGACGATTTTGTCGCCCTGCTCGAAGTTCTGGGCACCGCAGACGATCTGCAGGGGCTCAGGCTTGCCCTCGGCGTCGACGTTGCGCTCGCCCACGCTCACCTTGCAGAGCCACATGTGGTCGGAATCGGGATGAGGCTCCTTGGAGACGACCTGGCCTACCACGACGTTCGCGAGGTTGGCGCCCATCTTCTCCACGCCCTCGACCTCGGTGCCGGTGCGCACGAACTCGGCCACGAGCTCCTGCGGATCCTCCGGGACGTCGACCATCTCTTTCAGCCACTCATATGAGACGCGCATGTATCATGCCTTTCTATCAGGAGGCGCGAGGCGAGCCTTCGCCGCACGCGCCAGGAAACGATCGAGAACTAGAACTGACGCAGGAAGCGCATGTCGCCTTCCATGAGCATGCGCAGGTCGGGCAGGTCGTAGCGAAGCGCCGCGACGCGCTCGACGCCGATGCCGAAGGCGAAGCCGGTGTACTTCTCGGAGTCGATGCCGCAGTTCTCCAAGACGTTCGGGTCGACCATGCCGCAGCCCAGGATCTCAAGCCAACCGGTGTTCTTGCAGAAGCGGCAACCCTTACCACCGCACACGCCGCAGCTCACGTCGACCTCGCAGCTGGGCTCGGTGAAGGGGAAGAAGTGCGGACGGTAGCGCGTGGCGCGGTCCTTGCCGAAGATCTCGCGCGTGAAGTAGTCGAGCGTGCCCTTGAGATCGCCGAAGGTGATGCCCTCATCCACGACGAGGCCCTCCACCTGGTTGAACTGGGGCAGGTGGTTGGCGTCGGCCGTGTCAGGACGGAAGACCGTGCCCGGGCAGATCATGTAGATGGGCGGCTTGTTCTGCTCCATGTAGTGCACCTGCATGCCGGAGGTCTGCGTGCGCAGCAGCACGTCGGAATCGCCCAGGACGAGCGGCTCCTTGCCCTCGGGCGCGTTGTCCTCCACGTAGAAGGAGTCACGAGCCGAGCGGCTGGGGTGATCGGCCGGGGCGTTCAGGGCCGTGAAGTTGTACCAGGTGGTCTCGACGTAGGGACCATCGGCCACGATATAGCCCAGGCCACAGAAGATGTCCTCGATCTCCTCGCGAATCTGCGAGATGAGGTGCTGCGTGCCCTGCTGGTGACGGCGGCCCGGCAGCGTGACG
>CAJOKK010000137.1 GCA_905235165.1 uncultured Atopobiaceae bacterium
CGACGGCCGGGGCCGCCCAAGTCCGCGAAACCGGGGGCTGAATTACGGACTTCAGCGGCCGGAGCCGTCCAAGTCCGCGAAAACTTGACCTGAATTACGGACTCGAGCGTCCCTGGCCGCCCAAGTCCGCGAAACCGGGGGCTGAATTACGGACTTCAACGGCCAGAGCCGCCCAAGTCCGCGAAAGCCGGGACTGAATTACGGGCTCGAGCGTCCCACTGCCGCGAAGTTGTAATTACGGAAGCCTGTTTCTCCAACTAACCGGCAGCTGTGCCGCAAAGTTGTGATTGTGGGGGCCTGTTTCTCCAACTTACCGGCACCGCTGCCGCAAAGTTGTGATTGTGGGGGCCTGTTTCTCCAACTTACCGGCAGCCGTGCCGCAAAGTTGTGATTTCGGGGGCCCTTTTCTCCAACTTACCGGCAAGCAGTGAGAATAACCAGTGCCTCACGCTGGTCGGGCTTCGCGGACTCGAGCGTCCCGGGCCGTCCAAATCCGCGAAAACAAAGCCCTCTTCCCTAGCCCCACCTTTTGCTTCCCACAAGAACTCGTGGAGAAGAACCTTCCAGCTCTAGCCGCTTGACGAATGGCCCAATCACCACTGAAGGCCCTAACGAGGAAGGTAGTATTGTGACTGTAATCTACTTGTGCATAACAGCTTGCGCTCTAGGGTACATACAGCGGGGCAAACCCCAGCCCTCCAAGCTCCAGGCAGAAATTGCGCAAGCGTGAACCAGCGACAGACCGCCCGGGAAAGGAATTGACCATGGTACTTGCGAGTGGCTTTCTGACGGACGAGGTCGTGCAGGCGCTCCCCTGAGATGCAGAAGCCGATCAAGGCCGACAACGCGCTGGCCTGACGTAAGCTCCATGCGAGCAGCTGGACGCTTTGCCCTTTGCGCAGATGAATTGAGATTCGGAAGGATACCTCCATGAAGCACCTTTTAGAGAAACTGTTCGGCGGGATCGAGATGACTTGGCCCAAGGTCATCATCTTCGCCATCCTGTCAGGCATCTACACCGCGGCCATGGCGCTTATCCCGGCGGTACAGAACACCTCCTTCGCCACAATCGCAGTGACCTTCGAAGTCTGGATCTTGCTCGCCCTGATCATCATCATGAACAGCAAGTCCAACCTCGACGCGGCCCTCAAGTGCTTCGTCTTCTTTCTCATCAGCCAGCCGATCGTCTATCTCATCCAAGTGCCTTTCAGCTCCATGGGCTGGGGCCTGTTCGGCTACTACACCTATTGGTTCATCTGGACCGTGCTGTGCTTCCCCATGGCCTATCTGGGCTACTTCATGAAGAAGGACAAGTGGTGGGGCTACCTGATCCTGCTGCCGCTGATCGCTCTGACGGGCCTGTCCCTCAGCAACTATTTCAACAGCTTCCTCTTCTGCTGCCCGAGATTTGCGCTCATCAGCCTCTTTTGCGCGGCGGCGATGATCGGCTATCCGCTCGCGATCTTCAAGGATAAGCGCGTTCGCCTGGGCGGGGCGATCGTAGGCGCTATCGCCGTGGTGGCCATCGTTGCATACTCGCTGTTGAATCCGCCCGTGCAGAGCAACTACATCCTCAGCTCCGACACCGATCATCGTTTCGACGACACCTACACGGTCACGCTCGCCGACCCGTCATATGGCGACGTGTCCATCGAGTACTATCCGGGCATCGAGGACTACATGGTGCACGCCAACTTCAAGAAGGCCGGCGAAACCGTGATGACCATCGCCTCGCCCGACGGACAGAAGCAGGAGTTTGACGTCACCATCGACCTGAACACAAATAGCGTGAACCCGCGATAGACGATTCCGGACGGGTTGCATCGCCCGCGACGGAACCATCTGTCCACCAAGGAGACCCCATGAAACACCTGCGAATCGTGATACTGCTCTCGTTCGTCTTTGCCATCCTGACGCCCTGCTCGGCCTTGGCCCGCAGCTATGACGTCAGCTCGGTGAGCTTTGACACCACGCTCGAGGAAGACGGATCGCTCAGCGTGACCGAGCAGCGCGAGTACCGATTCTCTGGCGCCTACAACGGCATCTACTGGGATCTTCCGCGCGGACAGTACGAGGGGCGAAAGATCGACCCAGACCTGGGCAGCGTTGCCATCGTTACGGACAACGGTCTCGTCACCCTGACGAAGGGCCCAAGCGGAGAGCAGGGCACTTTTGACCTGGACTCACAGCCCGACCACTATCGCCTCACGATAGCGTGGCCCGCAGAAGACGAGACGGTCACCTTTCAGGTGAGCTATCGGCTCCCACAACTGGCGACGCGCTGGTCTGACGTAGGCGAGCTCTACTGGCAGTACGTCAAGGCCGACCCCGATTCCGACGTTGCCTGGCAAAACGTCAAGGCGCGGGTCAAGCTGCCCGTTCCCGACGGGGAGGCGGTGGAGCCAGGAAAGAACGTGCAGGCCTGGGCGCATGGCCCGGCCGACGGCGTCGTCAGCTTTGACGGGGACAGCGTTGAGTTCTTCTCGCCAGCCGTGGGAACGCGGGACTTTCTCGAGATGCGCGTGACCCTCCCCCAGGAATGGCTCGCCGAAGCCTCCCAGCAAGGTCAGGCACGATTGGACACCATTGTTGGCGAGGAGCATAAATGGGTTGCGGAGGCCAACGCCAAACGCCGTGCGGCACGCTTGACCTCCTGGGGCATTCCGGGTGCCATGGTCGCCATTGGCGCGGCGGGCTTCGCAATGACCGGCATCCAAAAGCGCCGCAGCAAGCAAAAGGATGTAAAGGCCCAGTTTGACGATACCTACTTCCGAGACGTGCCCTCAAAGGACCACCCGGCGGTGCTGGGCATGCTCTACCATAACGGCCAACTGACGGAAGAGGAGTTCACGGCAACGCTGATGTGCCTGACCGACCAGGGACGCCTTACGCTCGAGCCTATGCCAGGCGAGAAGACCGGCCTGCTTGGCAAGTCCAAGGGCGAAGGAGCGTGGCGTCTGGTGGGCAACGAGAACGCCTTCATCAAGCCCGCAGACGATGTGGCGGGCGTGCGCGAGATTGACGATGCCGCCTACAACTTCCTCTTTGACGTGATTGCCCCGAAGGCCGCGCACTCGGATGGCGCGGGCAGCAGGCCATCCGTGCTCACCTCTGACTTTGAGCAGGTGGCACACAGCGCAGCCTCGGACTATTACGATGGCTACCAGGGCTGGTACAGTGCCGTTGCGCAGGCCTACGAGCAGTGCCAGTACCGAGTCTACTCGGCGGAGGGAAGCGATGTCAGCGGGCTTGCGGGCTTTGCGGGCATCGTTTTGACCCTGTTCATTGCCGGGGCGGGCATCTTGCTGAACGCGCCTATGCTGCCGGTTGCCCTTGCCTTATGCTTCGGTTTTGCCGGCTCGGTCTGCCTGATGCTCGCGGACGCCTCTGGGCCCAGCTATGTTCTGACCCAGGAGGGAGCCGAGGTCAAAGCCAAGCTTGAGGCCCTCAGGCGGTGGCTCCTGGACTTCACGCGCCTGGAAGAGGCCATCCCCACCGACGTGGTCCTGTGGAACCGCCTCTTGGTAATGGCCACGGTGCTGGGCGTTGCGGACAAGGTAATCGAGCAGCTGAAGGTAGCTCTCCCCCACCTCTTGCTCGACCAGAACTTTGGTGCCTACAGCTGGTATAGCGACATGCAGGGCATCGCGAGATGCCCGTCCACGTGATGACAAGAACATGCGGCCAGGCAAGGTCTGCGGCCAACAGCGAGCTCTTCCACAATGTGTCTCTATCTGACCTGGCAAGCTCGCAGGACAGCTCCTTTGACGGCAGCGGTGGCGGCTTCTCTGGCGGAGGAGGCGGCGGCTTCTCTGGCGGCGGCGGCCGCGGAGGTGCCTTCTAGCAAGAGCTGGCGACGAGAAGCGCCTCGACTGGCCAGGGAATAGGGGTTCGCATGTGGTTCTGGTATGCACTTGGATCGGCAGTCTTTGCAGCCCTGACCTCGATTCTTGCCAAGGTGGGAATCGAAGGCGTAGGGTCAAACCTCGCGACGGCCATCCGTACGATGGTGGTCATCGTGATGGCCTGGGGCATGGTGTTCATCACGAACCAACAGGGTGACCTCAAGAGCATCTCCACCAAGAGCTGGGTCTTCCTAATCCTCTCAGGCCTGGCAACCGGAGCCTCATGGCTGTGCTACTACAAGGCCCTGCAGATTGGCGACGCGTCAAAGGTCGTTCCCGTTGACAAGCTGTCCGTCGTGATAACGCTGGTTTTAGCCTTCGTCTTTCTCGGCGAGGAGTTTAGCGCCAAGACCTTACTCGGCTGCGTGCTGATTGCCTTGGGGACCCTGCTTGTCGTGAGGTAGCCCGCACGTGCGGGCCTACGCTCCCCCGCCGCGAAGGGCGGAAAGCAGGAAGTCCCCACCTTCGCAGAGCTGATCGAGCTCGCGCAGGACGCGACTCACCGGCAAGCCGACAACGTTGGCATAGTCACCCGAGATGTCGCGGACAAGAGCACGGCCCAGTCCCTGGATACCATAGGAGCCGGCCTTGTCCATAGGCTCCCCCGACGCCACGTAGGCAGCGATCTCGGCAGACGAGAGCTCGAAGAAGCGGACGTCGGTCGTCTCCACGAAGGAGACCTCGCGCAGCTCGCCTCCAGCCGGGGCCATCAGGCACACGCCGGTAGACACGTGGTGGGTCGCTCCAGAAAGCAGCGAAAGCATGCGACGCGCGTCGTCCTTATCGACAGGCTTTCCCAAGACCGAGCCGGCATCGTCCCACACGATCGTGTCGGCAGCCAGAAGCGGCACATCAAGCGAGCGGTCCAGCGCGGCATACGCCGCATGGGCCTTCTCCTCAGCCAAGCGACGCACCAGCTCGACCGGCGATTCCTCCGCACGGCGCGTCTCGTCGATATCTGCCGGGCATACCTCGACGTCAAGGCAGCACGCAGCAAGCAACTCGCGCCGACGCGGAGACGCCGACGCGAGTATGAGGTGTTTGCCTGTGTTCACAGCCTGCACCGTAGCTAGTTGAACTTGATGATCTTCTGGGCCGCGCGATAGAAGAAGAGGGTCATCTTCTCTCCAACGGGGCCAGGCAGGTTGGTGGAAAGACCGATGATGCCCAAGCGGCAGCGACGCCACATACGGCGGTCGAAGTCGTGCAGCTCCTGCCACAGATCGTCAACCAGCTCGCGGGCATTCGGGTAGTCCGTCATCTTGCAGAAGATGGAGCAGACCGACATCATGATGGTGAGGTAGCCCACCATGTAGCTGCGGAGCTGCACCGGATGGACGTCCTTGTAGATGTGATAGCTGCGCATCATGATGCGGGTGACGCGCACCTGCTGGTCGATGCGACTTGCCATGACGGACTCGTTGACCGACTGGTCCTCGCGACCGATGAAGTAGCGATAGAGGTCAACGTCCAGGTAGTAGAGGGTCTTGCAACGCGGCAGGGGCACGAAGGCGTAGATGTTGTCTACGTAGAAGGTGTGCGCGGGCATGGGCACACCGCCGTCGCGAAGGACCGCCGTGCGATAGCAGAGGGCATGCATGAGGAGGTTTTGCCAGGTGTTGAAGTGGCCGATATCCTTCCAGCCCATAACGCGACCCCTGGGCAGGGCAAAGAGGTAGTCAATCGTGGTGCTCTTGTTGTCCTCGACGTGCTCATAGACATAGTTGGTGATGACGAGGTCAACGGTCGTACCAGTCTCATCAAAGCCGCGAAGGGTCTTGAGAAGCTCACGAAGGGCCTCACCATCTACCCAGTCATCGGAGTCAACCACCTTGAAGTAAGCACCGTCGGCCTCTTCGATACCCTTGAGCACGGCCATGCCATGCCCGCCGTTTTCCTGATGAACGGCCTTGACGATGTTGGGATAGCGCTTCTGCCAATCCTGGGCCTTCTCCAAAGTGTTGTCTTTGGTAGACCCATCGTCAACGATGACGATCTGCAGGTCATCGGCATAGTTGCTGCCCTCAAGGATGGACTCGATGCAGTGGTCCATGTAGCTGGCAGAGTTGTAGCACGGTATGGCAAAGGTGATGATCTTGCCCATTCCTACCCTTTCCTTATCGTCGCGCGAGGCAACGAAACAACACACTTGGCCCGCCCCTTGTGGGAGGAGCGGGTCAAGGAAAAACTAACGATTGGCGTTGATGATCTCGTCGGAGAGCGCCAGGGCCGAGGCGACGACGCCGTCCATGTCGTAGTAGCGGTACTCGGCGAGGCGGCCGACCACGTAGAAGTTGATCAGCGGACGGACGCGATCGCGATAGGCCTGGTAAAGCTTGAGGTTCTCATCCTCGAGAATGGCGTAGTAGGGCGTCTGGCCGCTGCCGGGCTCAAAGGCCTTGGAGTACTCGCGCATGATGGTGGTCTTGCCGGGCACGACCTGGCCGGTCATGTTCTTGAACTCGGTGATGCGCGTGAAGTCCTCGGAGGTGGTGTAGTTCACAGTGCCGACCGGCTGGTACTGGTCGACGTCGAGGGTCTCGAAGACCATGTCGAGGGTGCGGTACGGCAGGGCACCGAGGTCGGAGCCAAAGAGCTCGTCGAGCGGACCAGTGTAGACCACGTCGCCGCCGTAGGGCTTGTCGCAGGCGAGGACGGAGTCGGACGTCACGGTGAGGACGTCGCGGGCATCGACGTCGAGGAAGACGTCGATAAGGTCGTGGTCGAGCAGGCGCTCGAAGAGGCGCGTGTAGCCCTCGGCCGGCATGCCCTGGTGCGGGGCGGCCGGGAAGTAGCGGTCGTCGTCGCCCACGAAGATGGGCACGCGGCCGGTGATGGACGGGTCGATCTGGTCGGGCGTCTTACCCCACTGCTTCATGGTGTAGTAGAGGAAGACGTTCTCGTAGACGTAATCGGCGATCTCGGCGAGCTCGGGATCGTTCTTCTCGCGCAGCTCCATGATGGGGACCTTGCGGTTCTCGCCGAAGGTGGCCACGAGCTTGCGATAGAGGTGCTCGCCCTTCTCCTCGCCAAAGGCGAGCTTGAGGGAGGCGTGGTTGAAGGGAACCGGCATGAGCTGGCCGTGAATGTCGGCCAGAACCTTATGCTGGTAGTCGGTCCACTCGGTAAAGCGAGAGAGGAACTGGTGAACGAGGTCATCAGTCGTGTGGTAGATGTGCGGGCCGTACTCGTGGATGAGGATGCCCGCATCGTCAAGACGGTCGTAGGCGTTGCCCGCGATGTGCGGACGGCGCTCAAGGACAGCGACCTTATAACCACAAGCCTCAGCGAGACGACGCGCGCAGGTAGCTCCAGCGTATCCAGCGCCAACGATAAGAACGTCGTACTGTTCGGGGTTGAAGTTTTGCGGCAGACCGCTCGCGATATTCATGATGTTCCTCTCATCTTGCTTACTCGGTGTTGCGTAAAGCAACAGCGCCGAACCCTCCAAGCAACACAGAACGTCGACGCTTCCAACCAGAGATTTTAACATGGACACATTCATTGGGGCCGTTTCCACCAAATGCCCAGCACATGCGCATACTTAATGCTCGGTAGACGGTAGACCGACGGAGGCCGTGAGCGGCGGGGCAGAGCGAGCGCTCGCCCGGGAGGGACGGCGGGGCGGCCGGGAGACCTGAGCAAATCTTCTGCGACGGT
>CAJOKK010000138.1 GCA_905235165.1 uncultured Atopobiaceae bacterium
GCATAACAAACGGCGCGCTCGCCATCCAAAGCGAAGATGCCCGTTTGGATGGTGAGCGCGCCGGATTAAGACGCCAAAATCCCGTCCGGCGACAGAAGGGCTCGGATCTTCCGTCAGGACTTCGTCAGCGCCTACACGTTCTACGCGAACTAAATCTTGGCAAGGGCCTGGTCGAGGTCGGCAATGATGTCGTCCACGTCCTCGATGCCCACGGAGACGCGAATCAGGTCCTCGGAGAGGTGCGCCGCCTCGAGCTGCTCGGCCGTGAGCTGGCTGTGCGTGGTGGATGCCGGATGGATGATGAGGCTCTTGGCATCGCCCACGTTGGCCAGCAGCGTGTGCAGCTTGACGTTGTTGATGACCTCAAGACCACCCTGGCGACCGGCTTTGGTTCCGAAGACAAGCGCGCCGCCGAAGCCGTGCTTGAGCAGGCGGCTTGCGATCTCGTGGCTCGGATCGTTCTCGAGGCCGGGGTAACGTACCCAGCTGACCTTGGGATGGCTCTCAAGGAACTTGGCCACGGCAAGGGCGTTATCGCTGTGACGCTGGGCACGCAGGCTCAACGTCTCGATGCCCAGGCCGATGAGCTGGGCCGCATAGGGCGAAAGGGTCGGGCCGATGTCGCGCAGGCGCTGCGCGAGCACGCGGGTGGCGAAGGGCGCGGCAGGAGCTGCCTGCGTCCACACGGCACCGTGATAGGACTCGTCGGGCTCGGTGAGCGTGGGGAACTTACCCGGCACCGCACCCCAGTCATAGGTACCCGCATCGATAACGGCACCGCCGATGGTGGCACCATGGCCGCCAATCCACTTGGTCAGACTCTCGATAATGACAGCCGCGCCGTCCTCAGCCGGACGATAGAGGTAAGGAGTAGCGAAGGTGTTGTCGACGATGAGCGGCAGGTTGAGCGACTTGGCTGCATCGACCAGCTTCGGCACGTCGGCAACGTCGACGAGCGGGTTGCCGATCGTCTCCACGTACCAGAACTTCGTGTTCTCCTGCGTGGCGGCAACAAAGGCATCGATGTCGTTATTCGGGACGAAGGTAGTCTTGATGCCCAGGTCGTCGAGGGTATGCAGCAGGATGTTCCAAGTGCCGCCGTAGAGGGAGTCGGACGCGACGATGTGATCGCCCGCCTTGGCGATGTTCGTAAAGGCAAGGATCTCGGCAGCATGGCCGGATGCGACGGCCACGGCAGCAGCGGCACCCTCGATGGCGGCGACTCGTGCGGCGATGGCGTCGGTGGTGGAGTTGGTCAGGCGGCTGTAGACGTTACCCGGACGCGAAAGGGCGAACTTCTCAGCGGCGTCCTCGGCATCGTCAAACTGCCAAGCAGCCGTCGCGTAAATGGGAAGAGCTGCCGAACCGGTTGTCGGTTCAGGCGCAAACCCCGCATGGATTTGGAGGGTGTTGAAGTGTTTCTCGGGATCAGAAGCAAAGGTAGGATCTAGCTCAAACGACATGATGAGTCCTCTCTCGCAAGCAAATTTTCAGAGCGCCGGAGGCGGGGCAGGCGAGAGAGTGTTTCTCCCCTGCCCCTAGGGCATGAACAACCCTAGGCAAATGAGCCAGTTATATGTGTGCTTCTTCTTCATGTTGTAAAGCCTAGCAAAGTGCTCGGTTTTCTCCGAACCGTTTGCTTTTTTGAAACATGACGATGCGCGAATGTCGTGTGGAGGGTGAGCGGGGCGCTCCAACCAAAACGTGACATTTCCGGGCTGCTTTTGTCACAAAATGGCTGGTGGCGCTGCCAGCTAGGCTGCCAACAGGCTAGGAGGTCAGACAGGACACAAGCCCTCTTCCACATAAGAAAAGCCCGCTCCGACTTGAGTCGAAGCGGGCCTCAGCTCACATACCAAGAAGCCGTCGGGGTTGGCAGCCCGTCATGCGTCGGCCTAGTAGTTGACCGACTGCTCCTCGAAGTAGCTCTGCGGATGGTTGCAGGTGGGGCACACCTTGGGCGCCTTCTCGCCAACGTGCAGGTGGCCGCAGTTCAGGCACTTCCACACCTTGACGCCCTCGCGCTCAAAGACCTCGCCCTTCTCGACACGCTCAGCAAGCTTGCGATAGCGCTCCTCATGGGCCTTCTCGATGTTGGCCACAAGGCGGAACTTGGCGGCGATCTCCTTGAAGCCCTCCTCGTCGGCGACCTTGGCGAACTCAGGATACATACCGGTCCACTCGTCATTCTCGCCGTCGGCGGCAGCCTTCAGGTTGTCCAGGGTGCTGGGCACCTCGCCATCATGCAGATACTTGAACCACAGCTTGGCGTGCTCACGCTCGTTTCCGGAGGTCTCAGCAAAGATCTCGGAAATCTGGACGTAGCCCTCCTTCTTAGCCTTGCTGGAGAAGTACGCGTACTTGTTAGTGGCCTGGGACTCACCCGCGAATGCGGCCTCGAGGTTCTTCTTGGTCTGCGAGCTTTCAAAGTCTACTGCCATGAGCACTCCTCTCTCTTAGGGATGCGCAACAAAGCGCAAGCTGGCACCGAGCCAGCCTTTTTCTATCTTACTCGCTCCGGCCGTGAGAGCGGACTAGATTGACCAAGCGTTACCGCTGAGCGTACAGAAGCCCTCACTTGCAAGCTCGTCGAGAAGGGCGCGCGTGTCCTCAAGGCTGACGGCTTCCCTTCCGGCGCCGAGTTCGAACGCGGTGAGCTCGCGCTCCAGGTCTTCAGCCGTCACGCCCTCTTTACCTCGCGCTAGCAGGGCACGAACCACCATCGCGCGCTTCTGTCGATGCGAACCCTCAAAACGGGACTGGCGCGTATGGCCCGCCGAACGCCGCGAAGGGTTGGGCACGCTGCGCTTGAGCCAAGCTCCGTAGTCAAGCAGGGAGAAGTACCAGCTGCGCGGGTCATCGGCCGGGTCGTGTGAGTCGCGTGGGCAACAGGCCTCAACAAGCGGAAGCAACTCCTTGTCTGGCACTCCCTCAACCTCGGGAAAGAGCTCGTGGAGAAAGACGGTGCGCACGTTCGTCTCGAGATACACGCTCGGCAAGTTGAAGGCGAAGGCACGAATGCCCGCCGCCGTCGCGGGACCGATGCCCGGAAGCTTCACGAGCTCGCCCACCTCGCTCGGCATCACGGCGCCCTGCTCCATGACTTGCTGGGCCGCCCGCCACACCGACATGGCGCGTCGGTTATAGCCAAGCCCCTGCCACTCGTCGAGCACCTCGGCCGCCTCCGCCGCGGCGAGCGCTGACACGCTGGGAAAGCGCTCGATCCAACGTTGCCAACGGCCGTCAACACGGCTTACCTGCGTCTGCTGCAGCATGACCTCAGAGATCCAGACCTCATAGGGGTCGCGCGAGCGCCTCCAGGGTAGGTCGCGATAGAGCTCGCGACCACGCTCGAGCACGAGCTGACGAAAGCCCGCAAGCTGCGGAGAAAGCTCCCCGGCAGAGGGGTCTACCGGGGAGTTGTCATATCTATCTGATTCAAAGCTTGCCACGCGGGGCTACCCTTTCGCTAAGCCCCCTCGGCAATCGCCGCATACTCATCTTGGGTAAGCGCCGCAAAGTCATGCCCGTGCCGCAGGCGAGGATAGCGTTGCTCAATCACAAGCTGATAGAGGGTGACGGCGCTGAAGTAATCCTTCAGTATGCGATCGGCCTCGCACCAAACGGCATCGAACGCGTAGTTACTCACAAGGGGACGACCTTCTTTGTTCGTCTCCTTAGTATCGCATGTGTCAAAACAGGTAGGGCCTTGAATCGACTCGATAATGTTCCTCAGCGTGATCTTCCTTGCATCCACGCTCAGCTTCATGCCGCCATGGCTCCCGCGAACGCTCGAGACTATGCCCGCCTGGACAAGGTCATGCTGGATGGAGCGGGCAAAGGAATAAGGAACATCGCTGTTCTCTGCCGCGCAGCGCACAGAAACAATGGCATCGCCGCTCTTTACGAGCTCGGCGAGCAGGCGAATTGCATAGTCAGTCTTTCTCGAGATCTCCAAGGGGGTCTCCTTCCGCTCGGGCGGTCGTGAAGGAGACAAGTTCAGAGCATCGC
>CAJOKK010000139.1 GCA_905235165.1 uncultured Atopobiaceae bacterium
GTAGTTGCTCCCCATGCGCTCTTGGGTCCATTCCCAGTTGTTTCCCGCAAGATCGTAGATGTTGTTGGCCTTTGCCTCCTCGTAGGCACCGGTCTCACGGTCACCGGCTCCCTCAGAGAAGGAGTCGTCGCTGTAGTTGCCCCAAGAGCTACTGTCTGCGGCAACGTCTTCCCAGCTCTTGTCTCCAGAGTGAATAAGCCACATCAGGGTTGTGTCCCAATTGGCTCCCCAAGGGAAGAAGCCCTGGATGCTTTCGTTGTCTGCGTAAACGCGTTCGCAAGCCTCGGTTGCGTCTTGCGGCGAGTAATGCACCCAGATGCTGCCCGCTCCATCAGTGCCGCTGCGCTTGCTCACGGGGAGGCCGTCGCTGCCCTCGCTTGCCTCGTATCTGCTTAGGTAGAAGCCCCCGTGCTTCTCGACGCTTGCCGCCATCGCCTGGTAGGAGTCGAGGTCGGTCTCGTCGTAGAAGTCTGAGAAGTTCGAGCCACCCGAGAAGTAGCTGCCGAAGTCATGGGAAGAGAGGCCCACCGAGTCGGTCGGAATCCAAACGAACTCGCTTCCATCGGGCGCAATGACAACCAGGCCGCGCGAGATGATCTGCTCGTCTTCTTTTGGCGAGACGGAGAAGTTGGCTGGGATGGAGGCGCTATCACCATTTGCATCCGTGTAGATCTGCCTACCCTTCTCGTCTGTGGTAGATGCCTGCTGGCTCTGCTCGGCGGCTGGTTCTGCCTCGCTCTCCGCTTCAGCTTCTGATGGCTTGCTGACTTCATCCGCCGTATTGTCTGCGGGCTTCTCCTGCTCGGCCTCCTTGTCGCTCTCGTCAGGGGTCTTCGATTCGGTTGGCAGCTGCTCCGATACCGCGGGTGTCTCCTTCCCCGTGTTTGTGCTCGGACTTTCCGCCTTTGCGCATCCAGCAAGACCGAGCGCGAGTGCGCTGGTCAGCAGCAAGGAGAGTGATGCTTGGCGAATGCTTGTCTTCTGCATGCAAAACGCCTCCTATCGAAGCTGCGCGTGAGAGTCACATACAGCCTGGCCCTTGACGAACTTATCCGAGAAACCCCAGATGATCTGCGAGATCTTTGGGAAGACCATCCACGAGAGGACCCAGCGCTTCTTTTGGCCGCTCTTCTCGACGAGCGATACCGTTACGGGTACCTTGCTGGCGAAGCGCGCGACTTCAGCGACGGCCCAGATTGCCGTCACGATGAGCATGGGCGTGTCGAGGTAGAAGGTGAAGCGCCCTACGGCAACGGGCGTGAGGTGCCCGAACATCCTGATGCCGTAGAAGATGGGCGTGAGTACCAAGATGGTGCCGTCAGAAATGCTGTAGGTGGCACGGGCTGCAGTGCTGCTGTCTTTGGCAAAGATCCAGCCACGTATGAAGGGGAGAAGCGAGAGCGCGCCCGAATAGCCCCACTTGGTGAACATTTTCCAAAGGCCAACAATCGATGACGCGGTGCCGATAGCCGCCATGAGAGGCATGAGCGAACGCAGGAGTTGTGCGAGCTCGTAGAGGAGGTCGTTTCCGAAAAGAGTCTGTTGCATGCTTTCCTCCAAAAACGTAGGCACTTACGTTATAACGTAGGAACCTACGAGAGTCAAGCGGATGGGAGGACGTGCACGCACGGCACGAAAAGCTCGCACCTGTGCAGGTTTGGCGCAGTGCGTAGCGTGTATTTAGCCAGTTGAGGCCGCATGTTACAATGCGTGAGTCAATTCAAGGGTGTGCCCAGGGACGTAGCTCTCTGGAAGACTGCCAAGACGGACACGGGTTCCAAAGGGGGCCGGGTCTTGGTGGTGTCTGCCCAAGGTCTCCTCTTTCGCTCGTGCAGAGGGGAGGCAGCAATGTATGTACTCATAGACAATTATGATTCCTTCTCGTATACGCTGGCGAGCTATCTCACGGAGCTTGGCGCGCAGCTCGCAATCGTGCGTAACGACGAAGTCAGCCTTGAGGAGCTTGAGCGCCTGTGGAGAAGCGGCGAGCTTGAGGGCATCGTCATTTCTCCCGGGCCAGGCAGGCCTGAAGAGAGCGGTCGCTGCATCCAAGCCCTGCTCTGGGCTGCAAGGCGTGTGCCGGTGCTCGGCGTGTGCCTGGGGCACCAGGTGCTCGCAACGGCCCTTGGTGCCGAGGTGGTGCGCGGCGTGCGTCCGATGCATGGGCAGGTCAGCTCCATCACCACGACGGGCAAGGGCCTCTTTGCGGGCCTTCCGAGGACCTTCCAGGTCACGCGCTACCATTCGCTTGTTGTTGACGAGAAGAGCCTGCCGCCCGAGCTTATCGTGGACGCGCGCTCAAGCGACGGGGCCATCATGGCCTTGCGCCACCGCGCGTTACCGTTCTTTGGCCTGCAGTTCCACCCTGAGGCGCTGTGCACCCAGCATGGCCATGACCTCCTGAGGGCCTTTCTCTCGATAGCTTCCACAGAGCTGCGGGAGGCGTGCGCATGACGAAGCTTGTCCCCATTACCCCCTGCGTGAGCCTTGCTGACCTCTTCGCCCTGGTGTGCGACGAGCCACATGCTGCCTTTCTCGACTCGGCCCTCCATGACGAGCAAGGGCGCTATTCCCTTGTGGGCCTGCATCCCTCGCTCGTGCTGGAGGACCGAGAGGGTCAGCTCATGGTGAATGGCCTTCCGAGTGACGACAGCTTTCTGAAGCGCCTGCGGAGGGAGCTTGAGGAGCGTCGAGAGCCAAACGAGACAAGCCTTCCGATTGTTGCTGGCTGCCTTGGCTACCTCTCCTACGATTTCGGTCGTGCGCTCGAGCGAGTCGAGACCTCCCATCCGCGCACGAGCCAGATGCCAGAGGCTCTAATGTGCTTCTACGAGCTTCTGCTCATAGAGGATCACGAGCGCGGCGAGCTCTATGCCGCCGTGCATACCGACGATCCCGAGCGAGCACAAACCCTTATTGACGAGGCTCATGAACTGGCGAGTCGCTCGACACCGCTTGCGCTTCCATCACGCTTTGCCGGAGACCTTCGCTTTGAGGCGAACTTCTCGCAAGCCGATTACCTCCGAGCTCTCGAAAGCCTGATCGAGCACATGGCGGCAGGCGACAGCTACGTGGCAAACCTCACGCAGACCTTCACGGAGACGGTCGATGCCAGGGTGCATTCCTACGACATCTATCGCTATCTGCGCACCTACAACCCCGCTCCCTTTGCGGCCTATATCAACGTGGGTTGTGCGCAGGTGCTCTGCGCCTCGATGGAGCGCTTCGTGCAGCTGCGCGGAAGAGAGGTGACGACCCGTCCCATCAAGGGCACGCGTCCGCGAGGCGCTACGCCCGAGCAGGACCGCCTCTTCCGGGCTGAGCTCGAGGCATCCGAGAAGGACAAGAGCGAGCTGCTCATGGTGGTTGACCTCGAGCGAAACGACCTCAGCAAGGTGTGTGAGCCGGGAACGGTGAAGGTGCCGGCCCTCTTTGAGACGGAAGGCTATGCGACGGTCTTCCATTTGGTGGCCACCGTCACGGGCACGCTCTCGGCAGGTAAAAACGCAGTCGATCTGATTGAGGCGACCTTCCCCGGCGGTTCGATCACGGGTGCGCCCAAACGGCGCACCATGCAGATCATCGATGAGCTAGAGCATGGCCGTCGTGGCCTCTACACCGGCTCGATTGGCTACCTCTCGTTAGATGGCGATGCAGACCTGAATATCGTTATCCGAACGGCCGTGCGCGAGGGATGCCGCTGTACGGTTGGTGCGGGCGGTGGTATCACCTACGAGTCTGATGTTGACTTTGAATATGAGGAGACCCGCACCAAGGCGCGCGCGGTCCTCGAGGCCATTGCGAGCGTCGAGTGAAAGGGAAGGCGAGCATTGATGTCTGAGCTAACAACCGTCCGGGCCGATGAGGGCCTGTACTTTGGCCTTGGGGCCTTCGAGACCATCGAGCTTTTTGAGGGGCAGGCCCTCCTCC
>CAJOKK010000140.1 GCA_905235165.1 uncultured Atopobiaceae bacterium
TTTGCGCAGGCCTCCCGGCCGTCTCGGCGTCGCCGGGCCAAAGCCAGGGCCGTCCCCCGGTCCCCCGGATGGGTCAAAAAGGACTACGGCAACTGACTCACTCTTTCGGCTTGCATAGAAAATGAATGAGCTTGGCGCTGCTCTGCTACACTGTTGAACCGCACGAATCAAAACGTTAAAGGAGTACGCGCATGCTCGAGACCATCGAGGAGCTTGTCAAACAAGCGATTTCGGCCGCACAGGCCGACGGGGACCTGCCGGAGTTCGAGGTAGGCGACTGTGGTATCGAGCGACCGGCCGACTCAGGCAATGGCGACTGGACCTCTACGGTGGCCATGCGCTCCGCCCGCTTGGCTAAGTGCGCCCCGGCAAAGATTGCCGCTGCCATCGTCGAGCACCTTCCCGAAGACGCGCGCATCTCCCGCGTCGAGGTGGCCGGCCCTGGCTTCATCAACTTCTACCTGAACTCTGCCGCGAGCAACGAGGTCTTCAACACCGTTCGCTCCGCTGGTGCCGACTGGGGCAAGACTAACGTGGGCGATGGCCTGCGCGTGCAGGTGGAGTATGTCTCCGCCAACCCCACCGGCCCTCTGCACGTGGGCCATGGCCGCTGGGCTGCCATCGGCGATTCCCTCTGCAACGTGCTTGAGCACGCCAACTTCGATGTCCAGCGCGAGTACTACGTCAATGACCACGGTAGCCAGATGGACGTCTTTGGCTCTTCGGTCGTCATGCGCTACCTGCAGATCGCCGAGCTCGTCTCCGAGCGCGGCTGCAGCGTGGGCGAGGCTGCCGAGCTGCTGCTTGCAGACCGCGAGGCCTACGTCGAGGACGAGGACGACGTGCGTCCCGAGTCCCACCCTTACATGGACGCCTTCAACGAGGCGCTGGGTGGCAATTCCTACGGTGGCGACTACATCATCCGCATCGCCGAGCGCTTCTATGGCGAGGACGGTCCCAAGTGGGTCGACTTTGATGCCGACGAGCGTGAGCAGCTCTTCCGCGAGCGTGCCTACAAGGACATGCTCGGCCAGATCCAGGCCACTTGCCACCAGGTGCGCTGCGACTTTGACGAGTGGCGCAGCGAGCGCACCTTCTACGAGAAGGACGCCGAGGGTGTGTCCTACATCGACCGCACCTTCAAGATCCTGGCTTTACACCGGTGATGACGGCGCCCTCTGGTTCCGTTCCACCGACTACGGCGACGACAAGGACCGCGTGCTCATCAAGAGCAACGGCGAGTACACCTATTTCGCTTCCGACGTGGCCTACTGCGTGAAGAAGTTCGAAGTCGCCGACTACGAGATCAACATCTGGGGCGCCGACCACCACGGTTACATCAAGCGCGTCCAGTCCGTCGCCGACGCGCTGGGCTATCCCGGCAAGTACGAGGTTCTTCTCGGCCAGTTCGTCAACCTGCTTCGCAATGGCGAGCCGGTGCGCATGTCCAAGCGCAAGGGCACGATGATCGCCTTCCAGGAGCTCGTCGACGAGGCTGGCGTTGACGCCACGCGCTACACGCTCATCTCCAAGTCGTCCAACCAGACGATCGACTTCGACATCGAGGCCGTGAAGAAGCAGGACAACTCCAACCCGGTCTACTACGTGCAGTAACGCTCACGCGCGCATCTGCTCGCTGCTGCGTCGTGCCGCCGGTGTGACCGATACCGAGGCCGCCGAGCTCGGCATGGATGCCGTCGCCGCCAAGGCCATCGGTAGCGACGTCGACCTGTCGCTACTCACCGATCCCACCGAGCTCGCCCTCTCGCGCAAGCTCTCTGAGTTCCCCGACTTGGTGGCCAGCTGCGCCCGCGACCGCGCGCCCTTCCGTCTCACGCACTTCTGCGAGGAGCTCGCCGCGGCCTATCACGGCTTCTACCACGACTGCCAGGTGCTCTCGAGCGACGGTCGCCCCATGGACGCTGAGCTCTCGCGCGCCCGCCTCGCCGCCTGCGACGCCGTGCGCATCAACCTCGAGGTGGCGCTGCGCCTCATCGGCGTCTCGGCTCCCGAGGTCATGTAGTCGCTCTTACGCTCTCATCCTGCCCCTCTTACCCAGAGGCGGCAGATAGCTGAAAGGTTCCAGTAAGGCGGGATTCCCAGCCTGTGGCAAGGCACTAGCCAAGCCACATGTTGGGAATCCCGCCTCTTTTTTGAGTCACCTCATCTGCATGAGCCGTATATCTACGTATCTTGCACACACTTGTTGATAATCTGTGTTGATAATGGACTTGGACCTTATCCAAAAGAATAATTCTTAATCCATTTGGGCATAAGAAATTCGATTGTGAACGTATAAGGTAACTGTCTGTTTTTATCAGGCTCGTTATATCAAATGTTACAATCGCTGATATAAATCTTTGTTGTTACGCTTGCTATTTACAGTCCCATGGGGGCTGTTTACTGATGGGGGAGAAATGGACGTACGTGAATACCTTTCAATTCGTAGGGGCTACAACCTTGTTCGTCGTGAGGACTCTGGTGACTCACGCCTGACTTTCTCGGAGTTTGCCATCCTCTGCCGACTGCAGAATGCTGGTGGTTCGCTCAAGACCTCGGAGATTGCCGACTACCAGGGTTCGTTGCGCCCGACCATGACGCATCGCACCAAGCACCTTTCGGAGCTTGACCATATCGAGCGCCTCAAGGGCAGCTCTGATCGCCGAAACGTCGTCTGCAAGATTACCGACAAGGGCTGCAATAACATCGAGCAGCTCTGCAGCAGGACCTGCTCCAATATTCCGGCAGGACATGCCCTTTCGCGCGTGACGCCCGACCGCATGGTTCGATACGTTGATGCCATGGGCTCGGTGTCGTGCATGTCGGGTGACCTCATCCTGCTGGGCCTCTATGAGCATGAGGGCGATACCTGCTCGATGTCTGACCTTGTCGAGGCCCTTGGCCTCTTGCAGCCCACCGTTTCGATGACGGTTTCGTCGCTCGTCGCCCAAGGCTATCTGGAGCGCGCGGCCTCGAAGGACTCTTCGCGTACGGTCCGCATCTCGCTTACGCCCGAGGGCGAGCGTGCTGGCCGCGAGTTTAAGGAGCAAGTCGAGCAGCTCGTGGTTCGCAGGAAGCCTCGCAACGCATAGGTTCTCTGTTCGGTGGCGCCATTTCCCTCGTGGAGATGGCGCCACTGCTTTAGTGATAGCGTTGCGTGGATGTCCTTCTATGCGTCCAGGGCGCCTACTCGTTTAAGCCCTGATTGCCTTTGTGGTTGATACCGTGGGGTTTTTGCACCCGATTGTTTGATGCTTAGCATTGCATATGCTATAGTCAGTGCGTTCGTTGGGCACGTTCAACGATCAACTTCCCCTTATATGCTCATATCAGTTTGAATACTTTGCCGTCGTGTTGACCCCTGTCACGCGTCTGGGTTTTTACGAGGGCATGAGTTGGTGAAGACCCTTTGCGGCAGTTTGCCGCGCTCCTTCCTAGGTTGAAAGGTAGGGTTCATGGCAGAGAAAGCCGCTGACACCCCAGATGAGATGAATCATGAGGACATAGCACCCGAGGCGCCCAAGCGTCGTCGTGGACGTCCCCGCAAGACGGCTGTCGAGGAAGCACCCTCTGATACCGGCACTCCTGAAAAGGAAGAAAAGCCAAAGCGTGCAACGAGGGCGAAGGCCACTAAGGCAAAGGCCAAGGCCAAGGAGCAGGAAGGCGAGGTAGCTGCCGCGCCTGCCGCAGCCGAGTCTTCCGAGGAGGCTCCTGTCGAAGCCCCCAAGCGTCGTCGCGGTCGTCCGCGCAAGGCGGATGCCGAGAAGAATGCCGAGAAGAACGCCGAGCAGAAGAGCGAGCAGCCGGGCGAGCACTCGGTTGACGCCATGAACAAGATGACGCAGGAGGCAACCGTCGCCTCCTCTGATGTCGCGGCTCCCGTTGCCACGACGCTTGCCGAGGCAGACGCGCAAAGCGAGGGCGCCTCAGCGGCGGGGGAGGGTCAGTCTCGTCGTCGCAAGCGCAATGGGCAGAACAACAAGCAGCAAGGTTCGGGCTCCTCGAAGGGTCAGCAGAACCAGGGCCGAGCCCAGCAGAACCAGGGCCAGAACCAGGGTGGCAAGCGCAACCAGAACAAGCGTCGCAACCGTCGCAACCAGGAGCTTGCTGCCGAACCCTCGCTCACGAGGGAAGAGCTTGAGGGCATGCTTGTCAACGAGCTGCGCGCAAAGGCGAGCGAGCTGGGCGTCGAGTATGCAGGCATTCGCAAGAAAGAGCTGATAGAGGTTGTCTATCAGGCAGCCGCACTGGCAGAGGGCTTCCGTCCGGTCAGTGGTGTCATTGAGATGCAAAACGACGGCTATGCCTTCCTGCGCACCGGCAACTATATGCCGGGCGAGCATGACGCCTTCGTCCACCAGCAGGTAATTCGCACCTATGGCCTGCGTGCGGGCGATAAGATCGAGGGCCAGGTTGCCCCTTCCAAGACGGGCAACAAGTATCCGCCGCTGCAGCGCGTCGATACCATCAACGGCCGAACCCCCGAGGAGGTCAAGAACCGCCCGCGCTTCCGCGACCTCACTCCCATCTATCCCGATGTCCGACTCACCATGGAGCATGGCAAAGACTCGATTACGGGTCGCGCCATCGACCTGGTTGCCCCTATCGGCAAGGGCCAGCGCGGCCTGATCGTCTCTCCCCCCAAGGCGGGAAAGACCACGGTGCTCAAGCGCATCTGCGAGTCCATCGCAACCAACAATCCCGAGGTGCACCTGCTCTGCCTGCTCGTTGACGAGCGCCCAGAAGAGGTCACCGATATGGAGCGCTCCATCAGGGGAGAGGTCGTTGCTTCGACCTTCGACATGCCGGCCGACAACCACACGGCCGTGTCCGAGCTCGTTATCGAGCACGCCAAGCGCCTTGTCGAGCAGGGAGAGGACGTCGTGGTGGTGCTCGACTCCATCACCCGTCTCGCTCGTGCCTACAACCTCGCACAGCCTGCCAGCGGCCGCATCCTTTCGGGCGGCGTTGACTCTGCGGCCCTCTATCCGCCCAAGAAGTTCCTGGGCGCAGCCCGTAACATCGAGAATGGCGGTTCGCTCACCATCCTGGCCTCTGCCTTGGTGGACACGGGGTCCAAGATGGACGAGGTCATCTTCGAGGAGTTTAAGGGCACGGGCAACATGGAGCTCAAGCTCGATCGCGACCTTGCCGACAAGCGCATCTTCCCGGCAATCGATCCCGTGGCCTCGGGCACGCGTAACGAGGAGCTGCTCATCGATGCCGAGCTGCAGCCCTTCGTTTGGGGCATCAGGCGCGTGCTTTCCAACATGAACAACACCGAGCGTGCTGCGAGCGCTCTCGTCAAGGGCCTCAAGGCGACGAACGACAACCAGGAGTTCCTCATCCGCTCCGCCAAGAAGGCTCAGCAAAGCGGAGACTATCTCGGCTAGGCTCAGTCCACTCTGATCACCACAAGGG
>CAJOKK010000141.1 GCA_905235165.1 uncultured Atopobiaceae bacterium
GGATATCCCCTTGTTACGCAAATCCGTGCTAGCGGGCTGCAACGATACGGTCGTAGAGTTCGGCGCGGGCTATGCCGTAGGTCTTGGCCAGGCGCTTGGCCAACTTGCTTGCGGGTTCGCCCTCGCGCAGGCCCTGCTCGATTGCCTCGTCAAGCGTCGGCAGCGCCTCCGCCTCGCGCGTCAGGCTCGCGAGTTCATCGTTGCTCGGACCCGCAATCACCAGCACGCACTCACCCTTGAGCTCGCCCTTCTCGGCAATACGAGCAGAGATGCGCTCGGCAAGCTCGCTGGAGTTACCGCGGACGCACTCCTCGTGCAGCTTGGTGAGCTCGCGCAGAAGCGCGACCTGGCGCTCGGGAAAGACCTCGGCAATGCGCTCGAGCGTAGCCTCCACGCGCCGTGGCGACTCGTAGATCACGAGCGCGCCCGGAATGGGGGCGAGCTCACGCAGGCGCTCGAGCATGGCCGTGCGTTTGCGCGGGAGAAAGCCCTCGAAGAAGAAGTGTTCCATGGGAAGGCCCGATGCCACAAGAGCGCAGGTCACAGCCGACGGACCGGGGATGACCTCAACACGTTGGCCCGCCTCAAGCGCGGCGTCGACCAGCTTTTGGCCTGGGTCAGACACGCCCGGCATGCCCGCGTCGCTCACGAAGGCCACGCGCTCCCCTGCCGCAAGGCGCTCCAGCACCTCGTCAACGCGCTCGGCAAGCACGTTCTCGTCAGCGCGACGGAGCGGCACGTGAATGCCAAAGTGGGCCAAGAGCTTCGAGGTCACGCGGGTGTCTTCGCAGAGAATGACGTCCGCTTGTGACAGCGTCTGCGTAACGCGCGGCGAGGCGTCAGAAAGGTTGCCGATAGGCGTGCCCACCACAGAGAGCAGGCCGGCCGAAGGTGCTGCGCCCATTAGTCGAGCATCCTGCGCTCAAAGGTGGCCAGGGAGACACGAGCGTCCCATCCCGTGAGGCGACCATTGGTCTTCCAGGTCTCGAAGAACCATGCGGGGCAGTCCCTATAGGCAGCCAGCTGCTCAGAGATGAACACGCGCTCCAGCGCAATGCGGCCTTCCGGCGTCGTGAGCGAGTCGGCATAGGGCAAGGCTCCCGACCAGGCGCCAACCATGGCGGGAAGGCCACTCCTGCGCGCCAAGTCAAGCTGCTTGCGAGCGTCGTCGGCAAGGCGACGAATCTCGGCAGGACTCGATGCGGCGGGGCGATGGCCCAAGTCAAGCTTGGTGAAACTGCAGTCGAGCCACACGTTCTCATAGCGGCTCTGTGCCATGAAGTGGCGCCATGAGCCCGGAACGCCTCCGTCGGGGAGAATGACCACCACGTCATCTCCGGCAGTACGGCGAACGGCCTGGTAGGCGTCACGATAATAGTTACGCAAGACGTGCTGCTGCACGCCATCGGTGACCTGCAGCAGATGACGGTGCTGCACGCGCGGGTTGGAGAGCACCTCGATGCCAAAGAGACCGTCACGCATCGCATAACGACGCGCGATGGCCGCAACAACCTCAACGAGTGCGTTGCGGTACTCCGAGAAGTCAAGGCTGCCGTCGATGGCAACATTTGTCTCCTCTTCGGACCCCGGCGAGGCGGCAAGCATGAGCACTACCTTGAGGCCAACTTCCTCAGCCCACTCAAGGGCAAGGTCAACGTAATCAACGCAGCCAAGGTAGGGGCCGCACTCCGGGCCCTTTGAGCCATAGACATACCAAGGAACTGCCAGGCGCACCGCATTGAAGCCACGCGCGGCAATACGCTTGAAGTCAGAGGCATCAAAGAAGGATTCGCGATGGCGACGCACAAGCTCTTGGTACTTCCGGCGGCCAAGGCTTGCGATGAGCGAAGGCTCATCGAGCGCGCCCGTATCGACGAAGAGCTCTGGCGTTACCCACGATTCGAGCGTCAGCCATCCCGTCAGGTTGACGCCATGTAACGCCTGCTCAGCCATGCACGCTCCCTTCTTCACGAATCCAGCGACTTTGAGTATAGCCGCTTGACCGATAGCATTTACAAACAGTCTGTAAACGTGCAATAAGAACGCGCAACGCCACCCTTTTGCCTTGTTGCCCACCAATCGCGAGCCTCAAGAGGTCGCACTCGCGCGTTACTCCAACAGAAGGCCGAAGCACTCGTAGGGACGAAGCGTACCCGCCGGGCCCTCTTCAGGGTAATTCTCGCCAACGCGCAAGGCGCCCGCATAGCGCTCGTCCACCGAGAAGGACAGCTCGTGATCACAGAAGTTACAGGCAACGAGCAGGCGCTTGTCACCCAGCACGCGCTCGTAGGCGAAGATCTCTTCGCTCTCGGGCACAAGCATCTCGAAGCTTCCGTGCACCACGACGTCGCTCTCGTGGCGCAGCTTGATGAGGCGCTGATAGTGGGCAAAGACCGAGTTCTTGTCATCTACCTGCGCTTCGGCGTTGATGCTGCTTGCGTTGGGGTTCACGGGCAGCCAGGGCTCACCCTCGGTAAAGCCTGCCTTGTCTGACGCGTCCCACTGCATGGGCGTGCGCGCGTTGTCGCGGCACTTCTCGCGCATGGCGGCCATGGCCTGTTCGTGCGTCCAACCGCAATCCTGGGTGAGCAGACGATAGCCATCGTGCGCCTCGAGGTCGTCAACAAGGGACATGTCCTCGAAGGGGTAGTTGGTCATGCCGAGCTCTTCACCCTGGTAGATGTAGGGCGTGCCCTGCATAAGGTGCAGGCAGGTGGCGAGCATCTTGGCCGAGAGCTCGCGCCACTGAGAGCTGTCGTTGCCCCAGCGGCTCACGGCACGCGGCTGGTCGTGATTGTCCCAGTAGAGGCTGTTCCAGGCCACACCGTCAAGGCCGCGTTCCCAGTGATCGAAGACGCGCTTGAGGTCGCGCAGGCACGGCTTCTCGACTGACCACTTGCCCCGCTCGACGGTGTCGGTGAGCGACACGTGATCGAACTGGAAGACCATCGACAGCTCACTGCCGTCGAGATTGGCATACTTGCGCGCAGCCTCGACCGTGGCGCCGCACACCTCCCCAACCGTCATCGTATCGTAGCGGCTCAAAACGCGCTGGCGCATCTCCTTGAGCCAAGGGTGCACGCGCGCATCGTCGATGAGCGGCCAAAGGGGTGCGTAGCCCGAAGGACCCGGCGTGCCCGAGGGGAAGGAGAGGTCCTTGGCGATCATGCCAATCACGTCCATACGGAAGCCGTCGACGCCTTTGGCCAGCCAAAAGTTCATCAGGCCGTAGACCTCGTCGCGCACGCGCGGGTTTTCCCAATTGAGGTCGGGTTGCTTCTTCGAGAAGCAATGGAGGTAGTACTGCTCGGTGGTCTCGTCCCACTCCCAGATGCTGCCGCCGAAGACGCCACCCATGTTGGACGGCTCGTGCCCGTCCACCGCGTCTCGCCAATAGTAGTAGTCGCGGTAGGGGTTGTCGCGGCTAGAGCGACTTTCTTTGAACCAGGGATGCTCATCGCTCGAATGGTTGACCACGAGGTCCATCACGATCTTGAGACCCAGCTCATGCGCGCGCTCGAGCAGCGCGTCGAAGTCGTCCATGGTGCCGAAGACCGGCGCGATGTCGCGGTAGTCGCTGATGTCGTAGCCGTTGTCGTCCATGGGACTCGCGTAGATGGGGCTCAACCAGATGACGTCGACGCCGAGTTTCGCAAGGTAGGGCAGGCGACGCGTGATGCCTGGCAGGTCGCCGATACCATCGCCGTTGCTGTCCTGGAAGCTCTTGGGATAGATCTGGTAGACCACCGCACGCTGCCACCACTGCTCGGACATGTTTGCCCCTTTCGATCGAACTATTGATTTGATTTGCTTACAGTCAAAGACAATCCCATGCCAATAAAAACAATGCCCAACGAGGAAATCGCCTTTACGCAGCCAAGCAGTTGATTCAGCCGAAGGGCTTTGAGGCAGCGGTAGACGTATTAATGAGATTCTGAAAAATGGCGTATTGTACGCGGATGTCGTTTTGGTCGCATCTCATGAACAGCTCAACCGAGTAATACAGCATGAGGAGCGAACTCAGCGTTCCGCTGATAAAAATGATGCCGAGCAAGGAGGCAAAGCCAGGTACAAACATCACGCTCATGAGAAGACAGCCAAGGGCGAGAGTACAGAAGTAGGAAATCTGTTTAAGGCGGTTCTGGGTGAAAGGAGCTCCACCCAAGCCACTTCCCAGCAAGGCTCCGCATGCCATCGCCGACATCAACAGTGCATATTGCATGGCATCCGCATTAATAATCATATAAATGTACTCTAAGGTAAGTATGGCAACGGCTCCGCCGATAAAGTTAACGAGCAGAGAAGCGCTGAACACGTCTTTGTTCTTACAAAGAGTAGTACGTATTTGAAGCTTATTGAGATGGTCACGCTCAAAGGACGAGGGCTTTTGATCCCCCTTTATAAGCAGAATGATAAGCGCCGCAACGATGCTCGAAACGATATCAAGTAAGTAGACGTAGCGTACGCCAAAGCAGGTAAGCACGGCACCGCCTGCCAGGGGGCCGACTACCGTAACTAAGTCATTTACCACCCTAGACATACTTTGACGCTTTTGAATTATAGAATTATCGGTAATTACTTTTAAGAATTCAGCTCTTAGGCACTCTAATACAAAGAATATCGCCTCATAAACAAAGAAAACGCCACAAATAATAGCGATATTGTCAGTAGCTAACAATGTCGCAATTGGCACTATAC
>CAJOKK010000142.1 GCA_905235165.1 uncultured Atopobiaceae bacterium
GTTTTCACGGACTTGGGCGGCCCTGGCCGTCGGAGTCCGTAATTCGGACCCGGTTTTCACGGACTTGGGCGGCCGTGGCCGTCGGAGTCCGCAATTATGCGAAGTCGTCGGTCAGGCGGCGACCGCCGAGGACGTGGAGATGCAGGTGCGAGACGGCCTGGCCCGCATCGGGACCAGCGTTCGTCACGACACGGAAGCCGGACTCGATCAGGCCCTCCGCCTTCGCGACCTCACGAGCAGCATGGAAGAGCGCGGCCGTAACCTCAGCGGGAACATCGTCGGCAAAGCTTTCGTAGTGGTCTTTGGGTACCACGAGCACGTGCGTGGGAGCAAGCGGGCTCATGTCGCGGAAAGCACACACAAGCTCGTCCTCATAGACGTAGTTCGACTCGATCACGTGGTTGGCGATCTTGCAGAAGATGCAATCGTCGTTCGTTGCCATGGTTCTCCTTACTCTCGACAAACGCTCACTTTGTTCTTGTCAAAATCCTACTCGTTGACGAAGGCCGTGGAGGGAGCTGCGGTGGTGTCGGCCACGGCAACGTCTTCGGCGGTTGCGTCCATGAGGACCTGGACCTTCTGCTCGGCGCTGGACAGGCGCTCACGCAGGCTCTTCAGCAGCTCGACGCCTCGAGCATAGCGGCCGAGCGCGTCTTCGAGCTCAAGGTCTCCCCGCTCAAGTGCGCGCACAATCTGCTCGAGCTCAACCGAGGCCTCCTTGAACGACAGGTCTTCGACCGGGCGCTGTTCCGTGTTCTCCATGAATGCCTCCTTCTAGGAAATGGGCGTTTCGTCAACGTGCGTAATTTTGGCTTCCAGCGTACCGGTGCCGAGAAGAACCGAGATTTCGTCTCCGGGAGCCGCTTGCGAGGCCTCACTCAAGACGTGACCCTCGCTATCTCGGGCAATGGCATAGCCACGTCCCAGGACCTTGAGCGGCGAGAGCGCCTCGAGCGATGCCGCCGCGCGGCCAATCCTCGACTCGTACGGTGCGAACATGCTCTTCGAGGCTGCCTGGAGCCTGAGAGCTGAGGAAGCAACAGAATCAGAGCTGCGTTTGAGCATACGCGGGAGCGCGTTGGCAAGCCGCTCCTCCGTCAGCTCAAGCGTGGTGAGACGAGCATCGATCAGGGCATGGGGATCTCTCAGGCAAGGCCTGCTCGCGAGCGCATCGACGGAAGATCTTCTCCGCAACAGCTCAGACTGGATCGCGCGATCCGCTCGCTCCCCTAGCGCCTGCAGCTCCACGGCCTCGCCCTCAAGGCTGCGGCCCATCGCCGCACAGAGGCGCTTCTGACGCTCGCGCGTGAGCTGGGCAAGCTCGTCGATGGCGGGCGCCACCGACTCCGCGGCCGCCGTCGGCGTAGACGAGCGTCGGTCGGCCACCATGTCGCAGATGCAGGTATCGGGCTCGTGTCCGATGCCGGTGATGACGGGAACCGGGCAGGCGGCAACCGCACGGGCCAGGGCCTCGTCGTTGAAGGTCATGAGATCCTCGAAGGAACCGCCACCACGCACGAGCAAGATGGCGTCGGGAACCTCCGCCGCCGCGCGCTCGAGGGCGCGGATGATGGTCGCCGGAGCCCCTGGCCCCTGGACCTGGCAGCCCACGACCATGAGCTCGACGAGGGGATTTCTTCTCGCAAGGGTGCGCTTGACATCGTCGATAACGCTACCCGAAAGCGAGGTCACTACGGCGACACGGGTGCAGAAGCGCGGGACCTTGCGCTTGCGAGCCTCGTCCATCAAGCCCTCTTGCTGCAGCTTCTGGGCAAGGGCCGCGACCTGCTGCCGCAGCAAGCCCTCGCCCGAGACCTCGATCTTGCGGGCGATGAAGGACATACGGCCGCTGCCGGTGTAGACGTCAAAGCCACCCGAGAGCATGACCGCCATGCCGTCGCGCAGCTCGATGCCGCACTTGGCGTAGACGCCGCGCCAGACGATCACGTCCATGGCCGAAGCGTCATCCTTCACCTGGAAGTAGCAATGGCCCGAGCGCGCGTTCGGCCCACGAAAGCCCGTGACCTCGCCCGAGACCACCAAGGTGCCGAGCGTCCCCAAGCAGAGCTTGGCGTCCTCGAGGGCCTGGGTGACCGAGATGGGAGCCGCCTCGGCCTCCATGCTAGTTATCCGAGTCTCGATTGACCCTGCCGAGCAGGTAGAGCAGCTGCAAGATGGAAGAGAGGGCTGCCGCGACGTAGGTCAGGGCCGCAGCGGTCAGAACCGCCTTGGCGCCACGTTGGTCAAGCTCGGAGCAATTCTCGCCAAGATAGGCAACGGCGCGCCTCGAGGCGTCAAACTCGACGGGAAGCGTCACCAGCTGGAAGAGGACCGAGAAGCTGAAGAAGGCGATGCCAAGCTGCACAAGCCCCATCACGTTGACGGCCAATCCAATGAAGAAGAGGATGCTCCACAACTGCATCGTAATGTTGACCACCGGCACAATGGCCGTACGGATCTTGCCCGGAGCGTAGCCACGCGCGGTCTGTACGGCATGGCCCGCCTCATGGCAGGCAACGGCAACCGAAGCAACCGAGCTATGCGAGAAGTTCTCTTCAGAAAGGCTCAGCACGTTGGTCGCAGGATTGTAATTGTCGGTGAGGTAGCCTGCCACGCGGCCAATGCCGACGGTGTCGGCCCCCTCGTGAGAAAGCATGCGCTTTGCCACCTCGGCACCCGTGCGTCCACCCGGCGAGGGCACCTTGCTCCACTTGGCATAGGTCGCCTTGATGTAAGCCTGAGTTCCAAGGCCCAAGACCATCGTCACGGCCATAAGCAGAAGGTAGGACCAATCCATGCCGTAGCCAAATCCGTAGTACATACACGCCTCCATTCGACGTAAGCCATACGGTCTCTTATACCCTCCACAGGGTAGCGTATGCGAAGGAGCTATAGAAGCTCGAGATGACCATCCTTAACGGTGAGGCCAACCTCACCCGCAAGCAGGCGTTCGAGCTTCTCCCCTGCCAGCTCATGGCGCCATCCGCTCGCAAGGCGCGCGTCCTCGCGACCAAGCGCAAGGTCGTGCAAATCGTCACGCGAGGCAATGAGCTGCGGCGCGATACCACTTTGGTCAGAGACGATACGCAGCATGGCGTACATCAGGTCGAGCACGCTCTCCATGTCTGCGGAGGGGCGGTCGCGATGGACGACCTTGGGATAGGGATAGCGGGCGGGATCGCAGGAGAGGCCCTTGTCAACAGCGCTCACGAGCGCACGGGCATCGCGGTCGGAAAGCTGCTCGGTACCGCGCACCCCGCGCAGGCGCTCGACCGTGCGCGGCGTGCGCCTGCAGGTCTCAACCAGCACCTCGTCGGAGACGATCCACTTGCGCGGAAGATCGCGCTGGGCAGCAACGCGCTCACGCCAGGCGCAAACCTCACGCGCCACGGCCAGTTGACGCCGCGTGAGCGAGCTCGAGCGCTTGAGGTGCAGGTAGGCCTCCTCCGGATCGCGCGTTACGCGGGTCGCATCGGTAAGCGCGGCCATCTCGGGAGCAAGCCAAGAGAGGCGATCCTTGCGCGCGAGCTGGGTGATCATCTCGTCATAGATGCGCGGCAGGTAGATGACGTCGTCTTCGGCATAGCGAAGCTGGTCGGGATCGAGCGGGCGGCGCGACCAGTCGGTAAGCGACTCAGCCTTGGGCAGCTTCACCTTGCAGTAGGCCTCCACCAAGGCGCCGTAGCCAATTTGAAGTCGCTGGCCGAGAAAGGAGGCGGCAAGCTGCGTGTCGAAGACCGGCGACGGCACACATCCAAGCGAATCCTGGATGACCTCAAGGTCCTGCGTGCAGGCATGGAAGACCTTCGTGATGTTCTCGTCAACAAGAAGCGCCACGAGGGCGGAAAGATCGTCAATGACGAGCGGGTCAATCGCGGCCGACTCCTCGCTCGTGGCAACCTGGATAAGGCAAAGCTTGGGATGATAGGTGCGTTCGCGCAAGAACTCGGTATCGACAGCGATAACGCGAGCCTTAGAGGCACGCTCGCAAAAGGCCTCCAGTGACTGCTGGTCGGTTATGTACACGCGTATATCTCGTTTCTCGAACAAGCGAGCCGCTGGCACATGCCAACGGACGATTGGGTACCATACATAGTTAAGTGGCCACGCGAGGCCACGCGTCGCATCAATCATAGCGAACGACATGGAGACGTGCATGCGAGCGCTCATTGTTCACAACCCTCATTCGGGCTTTGGCTCGGACGCGATCTTTGAATTCGAACGGTCTCTGCTGCAGGATGACGACGAGTGCGTCATGCGCATTCTCGACACCAATCCGGCAACCGACGAGAAGCACCTCGCCGATGCCGAGTCGTTTGACCTCGTCGTGATCTCTGGTGGCGATGGCACCGTGTCTCACGCCCTAGAGACCCTGCGGGGTTGCACGGTTCCGATTTGCGTCTTTCCCTCTGGCACCTCAAACCTTCTTGCCGCCAGCATCGGCAACAGCGCAGAGCCCGCGGCGCTCGCGGCCGCGTGTCGCAAGGGAAGCACCTTCGCGATTGACCTTGGTGCCATGAGCTGGGTTGACGACAAGGGAGAAGCGCACTCCGAGAGCTTTGCCGTCATGGCAGGCGGTGGCTTTGACGCAAAGATCATGAACGATGCCCGAGGCGCCAAACACAAGCTGGGAGAGGCGGCCTACTTCGCCGCCGTGATGAACAACCTGCGTCCAGGAGTCGCGCACTTCACCATCACCGTAGACGGGCAGGTCTACAAGCACGAGGGAATCTCCTGCCTCGTGGCCAACTCCGCGATGATGCAGCGTGACATCGAGATCGCCCCTGGATTTGCGATTAACGACGGTCTTCTCGACGTCATCATCCTGGAGACCCCCGACACCACGCATCTCTTGAAGCCGCTCGTGGCCGGGCTCATGGACCCGTCGGGAAAGGACCTCAAGCGCTCGCACGTGACGACCTATCGAGGGGCGCACATCACGGTGGAGTCTGACCGTCCGCTTCATCTTGAGCTTGATGGCGACGTGGCAGAAGGCGTCACATCTAGCTGGGAAGCCAAGGTTCAGAAGGGCTGCTGTCAAATCATCGCCGACAACATGAGCCGCTACGGCACTGCTGACTAACGGGAAAAGGCGCGGCAAGTCAGTCTCTGCAAAAAACGGGGGTCGATCTCTAGGATCGGCCCCCGCTTTCGCGCGTCTTGTGCTCGTGCTTCGATTAGCGCTGGATCCTCTTCTTAAAGTCGCTGAGGTAGTAGGAGAACTGGAAGCCCTCGACAATCAGCGAAGTACCACGGAAGATGCAGGCAACGCCAAGGTACAGCGGAAGCATCGCGGGCTCGGTAAACATCATGATGCCAAAGGCAACCATGAGAAGAGAGAGAAGCATCGTGGCAAACCAATTGCGGGAGCCGCTACCGCCCATCATGATGCTCGAGAAGAATCCCATGAAGCCGATGGCAATCGTGGCGCAGGCGAAGATCCAAGCCGTCGCAACACCGGAAGCGTTCGGGTTGGCAGCCATGAACACGCCGGCGATGATGCTGACGATGCCCGTAAAGATGAACCAGAAATTGTTGTTATAGAGGTTATGGAGCTGCGAATACAGATATATCTCGAGAATACCGTCGGCGATAAAACCGATGCCCACGATAACGCCGATAACCGGGACGATGCTCTCGGGCTGCGCACAGCAAATGCAACCCAGCACAACGAGCAAAATGCCTGCGACGATAACCAACGTGGTCATGGTCTTGAGATTCTTGCCCGCTGCCTTGAGGTCGCCCTCCACGCGACTGGCCAGCATCTTCTTGAGGTCCTCCAACGTGTAGTCAGAGTTATCAACGTTGTTGACCTCGGTCTTATCCTGTCCTTCACTCATTTTCGAACTCCCTTCCGTTTGTGATACGAATCAAACGTACGAGTACTGTATTAATTATCCTCGACGTCAGAGGCAGTTTGGTAGCACCTTTCCCTGAATGGAAACGGTCGTAGAACGCAAACCAAAGCCGATACCCTAGAGATGCTCGGCATTCAGCAGATACTCCCAGAAGGTACCGAGACGCAACGCGACTTCACGGTCGGCCTCGAGCCAATCAAGGTCGAGAAGTTCGTTGCGAGAAAGCCAACAAATCTCATCGTGCTCGGTCGGCTTTGGTTCCTGCTCGTCGTCAAGCGGGCACACGAGACAGGCCAGGGAGAGGTGAAAATCCTCGTAGTCATGCTCAAAGGTGTCAAAGTCCCACATGGTGGCGAGCTTGAGGCCGAGCTCTTCTTCAATCTCACGCCTCAAGGCTTGCTCGGCACTTTCACCCTCCTCGAGCTTACCGCCGGGAAACTCCCAGCCCACGTGCCCGTGAGAGCCATCGCGATGAGTAGCGAGGACGCGATCGTTGCGCACGATGATGGCTGCCGCCACCTTGATTGAATCCATATCCCTTAGGCCTCCAGTCGAACGATGGCATAAGGCTCGCCATCGGTGTCGGAAAGTGCAACCGTCTCGGCCACACCGTCACGATATATGCGCGGGCAGATGATGTCACCCAGACGGGCCTGCTGGCAATACTGCACGCAGATGCGCCTCCACGCCGTCCCGCTCGTGCTTGCCTGCTGAGCCATAAGCACATACTGCGCATTGTTGACGTGCAAGTTCGTATCGAGATGCTGCTCGCTCACGACGATCCGCTTGCCGTCTTCCCAGCTACCCTCGCAGATGAGCTTGCGCTTTGTGTCGGGCATATCCAGGCGTGGCTCATCCGTTTTGAAGGCAAGCTCCGAATCGGGTATGCGAACGGGCCGCTGTTTCTCGCGATCGAAGACGAACCAGAGCGAGTCGGCACGCACGAGCGTCTCGCCATCGGCCGTCTTGATACAGAAGTTGCGCGAGGCGAGCGTGCGCTTCATGTCATAGCACCAGGTACTGACCTGGATCTTCTCGCCAAAGCGGGGCATACGCTCGATCTCGATCTGCCAGGCAGCCAACCAAAAGCCAGGCGATTTTGATGTCACGCATATGCTCAAGGCCGAGGCCGAGCTCTTCGCACTGAAAGGTCGAGCAGTCTTGCAGGTAGTTGACAAGACCAACGATGCTCAGATTTCCGTGCTCATCGCATTCGCTATAACGCACGGTCGACGTAAACGAGTACATGCTCGTCTCCTCGTGATTCACGTAGGTATTGATGCGGTGTTGCTAGGGGCGACTTTTGCTGTGGCCAAAACGATACCCGACCACGAACTCGCGGACGGCACAGATCTTATCAGCCGCGCTCACGAGCCAACCCTCGCGGGTGTGGGGTGGCTTGGGATTGAGCGGAAACATATGGTGAGCGATGACGTCTCGCTCAATCTCGGTGAGGTCGGGAAAGTCGCGCTCGGCATTTCTGAGCGCATGGCGCGGATGGGTGAAGCCGTGCCAGCGATCAGGGGCCTGCTTGGAGTCGTGCCAGTCGTAGAGGAAGTAGTCGTGCAGGATACCGCCACGAACCAAGGAGCGTTGGTCAACGCGCAGGTGCAGGAGATCCGCCAGGCGAAGCGCACAGTGAGCAACGTCGATGGTATGGTCGAGCGTAGTGGTTGACCCGTGCTGGACAAAGACAGCCATCTGTTGCACGTTGTCAGACTCAAGGATGTCTTGGGCCAGCTGATCGAAGTTCTGTAGAACCTTAGTGCGTGACATGATCCTCCTTTTTGCTTAGGAGAACTATACCCAAGACGGCTATTCTTACTGTCCTTTCGCTCCCGCTCCAAATCAGCTACAAATCACGCAGAACGAGCT
>CAJOKK010000143.1 GCA_905235165.1 uncultured Atopobiaceae bacterium
GCACGGATGACCTCAAGGTCTCTCGAAAGGCCGCCAAGGGTGTCGTTGAGCTTGCCAAGGGTCGTGCGCGTCGAGGAGAGCGCGCCCTTGGTCTTCTCGAGCGTATCCGAAAGCTGGTTCGCGACGTCCATCGTCTGCGTGATGGCGGGATCGACCATCTTCGCAGCCGTCTCCAGCTGCTTGCCCACGGCGATAAAGGAATCGAGCGCGAGGTTAATCTGCGTCAGGTCGTCACCCACGGCCTTGGCCTGCGCGTCATGCAAGGCGCCGGTCGTGTTCTGCACCTTGCCGTCCACGTCTTGGGAGAGCCGCTTCACCTCGTCGGCAGCGTTCTCGAGCTTCTGGGCAATACCGCGCAGCTCATCGAGCTTGGCTGCCTGCGAGTCAGAGATCTTGACGAGAAGTGCGCGCTCCTCGCTCAGTTGCTGTTCGAGAATAACCTTGGTCTGCTTTGCACCCTCGTCGCCGTCTTTGGGCTCAAGGGTCCTAACCACTTCAAGCGTCTCGTCCAGGCGGGCCACCATGGCTTCGTTATCCGTCAGGTCGTTCTCCAGCTGAGCTACGGCAGAGGCAACCTGCGACTGCGCGTAGGCAACATCGCTCGCGAGAGCGGAAATGTCCTGGGTCGACTGCGCGGAGAGCGACGAGGCACCCGTTGCCGCATTGTCCAGACCATGGGAGATGTCAACCATGAGGCCGCTCGCCTTGGTACGCGTCGCGTCGAAGTCGTTGAGGGCATTACCGATGGTGTTGCTCGCCTCGCTCCCCTTGCCCTGCAGGGCATTGAGCTTGTCGGAAGCGTTCTTGACCGAGCTCTGTGCGTCGGTGAGTTTCTGCGTATAGGTGTTGAACTGTCCATCAACGTTGTTGAGCACGGTACGCGCTTCCTTGAGCGCAGCCGCGACGCCGTTTGTACCCGTTTCGGCCCTCTCGGCGAGCTGGCCTGCCGCGCCTGAGAGCTTATCAGCGATTGTCTCGCCCACCACGGCCGTGAACTGCTCGTTTACCGTGGTCTCGAGCGTAGAGGCACCCGTGTCGGTAACCTTGGGGGCAATGGCGTTGACCTTCTCGTTGACGTAGTACTCGAGCTTGGCCTTGTCCGTCTTGCCGTCCAAGACGCCTGCCAGGGAGTCCGTGAAGTCCTCGGGAATGATGATCGCAGCGTAGTAGCTGCCCTCCTTGACGCCGGCAATCGCCTCCCCCTCACTTTCGGGGAAGGTCCAGCCGATCTTATCGTTGTGGTGAAGCTCCTCGATCATCATGTCGCCGACGCAGGTCTCCCCCACGCCTTCGATGTCCACGGGCTTGTCCTCGCTCACAACGGCGACGGGAACCGTGCTCGTGTTCGCATAGGGATCCCAATTGGAGGCGATGTTGAGCCATGCATAGAGACAGGGCACGACGCAAACGCCCAAGGTGATACCGAGTGCGATTGGATTGCGCAGCAACCTCATGAGGTCACGCTTGAGAATGGCTAATGAAGTTCCCAAAGGATAATCCTTACGTGCGACTGACAAATTCTAGACATGCTATCACGTCATACCCTTTGGCTCATAGAGCCAAAACACATAAATAAATAAGTATAAAATCCCTTCACATATAGCCTGAGCAGGCTGTTTGTTGTTAAGAGATGCCTTACACTTATTACTTTAATTATGATATATAGGGTTAGGCATAACACTTAGCGCAACAGGTCCGCCCTCCGGCAATGCCCCCAGCCATTTTGTGACAAAAGAAGGCCCAGAATGTCACAAAATGGTTGGAGGACAACTCTGACTTACAACCAAAAAGTGACATTACGGGCTGCTTTTTGTCACAAATTGGTTGAGGGGGCATGGCCGGAGGCGTCCCCGTCGCGCTAGCGCTAGCTTGTCGAGCTACTTCTTGAGGAAGGCCTGCGCAAGACCGGCGAGGCCAGAAAGGTCTACCCCGCCACCTTCTCCCTCGCCCTTCTTCGAGCCCAGGAAGCCCGAGAGCAACGTAGAAACCCCGTGTGCGGCAGCGGCAGCCATGACCGACTTGGCCAGAATCTCCGCAACCGACGTGCCGTTCTGTCCCGTCGCACTCGCAGGCTGGGCCGACACGTCTCCAAACAGCGTCTTCGCAAGGGTATGAATACTGCCACCCGACTTGCCCAACAGCAGGTCGGCGGCCTTGTCGGTATCTGACGAGCTGATCTTCTGCCCGCACGCCTGGGCTGCGACCTGCGTCAGCACCTTACTCATATCGGACTTTGAGATCTGCGCCTCAGTGCCTGCGGCCTGTGCCGTCGTGGAGTACGGGTGCTCCACAAACTGCGAGAGGAGTTCGGGATTCTCCCCAAGAGCGGAAATGAGCTGAGCGGCCACTGCCTGAGCATCCATGGTTTCTCCTTTGTTCGAGGTGATGCCAACGTGCCCATGGTACTGTTCGCAAGCCGGCAAACGGAGCACCCAACGGGCAGACGGTGCACGCCCTGCGGCCTACGCAACAAAACGGTATCCTTGATACGACCCCTATCAAAGCTCGAAGCAAGAAAGGTGCAGCTCATGCAGATTGCTGACGGAATCACCTATATCGGCGTCAACGACCACCAGATTGATCTCTTTGAGGGCCAGTACATCGTGCCCAACGGCATGGCCTATAACTCCTACGTCATCATTGACGAGAAGATCGCCGTCATGGACAGCGTCGACATCAACTTCGGCGAGCAGTGGCTTGCCAACCTCGAGGCCGCCCTTGACGGACGCACGCCCGATTACCTCATCGTCCAGCACATGGAGCCGGACCACGGCGCCAACGTCAAGCTCTTCATGGACCGCTATCCCGAGGCGACCGTCGTGGCCAGCGTGGGTGCCTTCAACATGATGCAGAACTACTTCGGCACCAAGTTCGAGGGCCGCAACCTCGTGGTCAAGGAGGGCGACACCCTCTCCCTCGGCGCGCGCGAGCTCAGCTTCATCGCGGCTCCCAACGTGCACTGGCCGGAGGTCATCTTCACCTATGACGCCGCAGACAAGGTGCTCTTCTCGGCCGACGCCTTTGGCAAGTTCGGCGCGCTTGACGCCGACGAGGCCTGGGACTGCGAGGCCCGTCGCTACTACTTCGGCATCGTGGGCAAGTTCGGCCCCGCTGTCCAGAAGGTCCTTGCCAAGGCGGCCAACCTTGATATCCAGGTCATTTGCCCCCTGCACGGCCCCATCCTCAGCGAGAACCTTGAGCACTACCTGGGCCAGTACCAGACCTGGTCGTCCTATGGCGTCGAGACCCAGGGCGTCGTGATTGCCTACTCGAGCGTGTATGGTCACACCAAGGAGGTCGTGGAGCTGCTCGCTAAGACCCTTGAGGAGAAGGGCTGCCCGCGCGTGGTCGTGACCGACCTTGCTCGTGATGACCAGGCCGAGGCTGTCGAGGACGCCTTCCGTCACAACGTGCTCGTGCTCGCCACTACCACCTACTGCGGCGGCGTCTTCCCGGCCATGCACGAGTTCATCAACCACCTCGTGGACCACGCCTACCAGAAGCGCACGATTGCCTTCGTCGAGAACGGCACTTGGATGCCGGCGGCCACCAAGGGCATGAAGGCCCTGACCGACCAGCTGAGCGACATCGAGTACACGGAGAACAACGTGACCGTGAAGGGCGCCCTCAACGACGACGTGCGTGCCCAGGTCAACGCCCTGGCCGACGAGCTGGTGGCAAAGTTCTAAAGGCACTACGACGAGATAACGCGTAAGCCAAGCGGGGCGGCCTGATGGTCGTCCCGCTTTTTTCTGCCCAACCAGGAGTGAGTCAGTTACCGTAGTCCTTTTTGACTCATTTCACTTTTGATGTCGGAGAGCGGGCCAGCCACCGGCCCCCTTGGCCCGGGAGGGCTCGCGTG
>CAJOKK010000144.1 GCA_905235165.1 uncultured Atopobiaceae bacterium
GAGGCGCGCACTGCCGCGCAGGCGAGCAAGTAGGGCCGAACGTGCGCAGGCATCAGCTCACGCGACGCGGCTTCTTCCGCGCAACGGCAGCCACCGGTGCGGCGGCTGCCACGGTACAGATCCTTGCCGGTTGTTCGCATCCGGCTGACGAGCAGTCTCCGAGCGAGCCCGTGGTGGTCGAGGAAAACTCGGCCATCTCGGTTCTGGGTGAAGACGGCGCCTTTGCCTATGCCGATCGCGCCTTCGAGAGCCGCGGCGAATGGGAGCTTTCCCTAGGCAACGTCCTGCACGAGGGGGAGGGAACCTGGCTTCCCGTCACGACGGCGGGAGCATCGGCAACGCCCATGGTCAAGGGTTCGGCCTTCTCGATCGAGTCGGGCGAGCTGAAGGAGGTCGTCGCTGGGCCCATCAGCTCGAACTCTCCCAACGTCGTCATCTATGATGCGCGCTGCTCCGACGCCGCCTATGCCTGGGTTGAGCTCGACACGCTTGCCAAGACCTGGTCGCTCCACGCCGCAGCCTTCTCTGACGGTGCGCTGACGGAGAAGGCCAACACCCTGTGGGAGGGCGACGCCGATTGGGACCCTCCGCGCTTTGCGGTCACGGGAAACAAGGTCATCTGGCTGGTGATGCCATCGGCAAGCGGCAATAAGACCACGGAGAACTCCCATTGCTACCTGTGGAAGACGGGCGCGTCTGACGCCTCTGACGTAGTTGAGTCGCAGGGCCGTTTTGCCACGGCCCCCTCCGTCTCGGGCGATACCGTGACGCTCACCCCGCGCGTGAACACCGAGGAAGGGACCTTCTACGGCATTACCGCCTACAGCCTGGCCGATGACCTATCGACCATCGTTGACCAGCTCGTCATGCCCGAGGGCGTGCGCCCCTTCCATGCCGTTCGCGTTGGGGAGTCCTTCGTGCTTTCGGTTGAGGCCGACTATGGCTTCGGGGGTCTGCTGGGTGCCATGGGCACCTACATCGCAACTTCCGATGGCAACTTCCTCTCAATTGCGCGCGAGCCCTACACCAACGTCGCCGGAACGAAGAACGGCCTCGTCGTGGTCAAGAGCCGTGCTTCCTACTTCGTTATCGATACCGCGAACAGCAGCTACTCTGTTCTCGGTGCGGCAAATCGCTGCGTCGACTATGGCGAGTTCCCAGCTCGCGTCGGGGAGTGCGGCACCTTCGTGACCTTCTCGACCATCAAGAATGCCGACAACGGTTATCCGGCATCGGTCCTAGTTCGCGCGTTCGCCTTATAGCAGCGGGCAAAGTGGCGGTCACTGCGCTACTATGACCATGAGTAGCTTCATGTATGAATCATTTCTTATGGACGAACTACTGAAAACATGGCCTATCCAAGACATGGGCAGGCCATCGGTGTAGCAAAGGGGACAAACATGGCTTCAGGCGAGAAGAGAATCCTTCTGGTTGAAGATGAGAAGACCATTCGTGATGCTGTCGCAGCATACCTTGAGCGCGAGGGCTACATGGTGCGTGGCGTGGGTGACGGCCAGAGCGCTCTCGAGGAGTTCGAGAAGCACTCTTTTGACCTCATCATTCTTGACCTCATGCTTCCCAAGCTCTCGGGCGAGCGCGTCTGTCGTGCCATCCGCGAGACGTCCAATGTCCCCATCATCATGCTGACGGCTAAGGGCGAGGTCGAAGACCGTATCATCGGCCTGGAGCTTGGTGCTGACGACTACCTCATCAAGCCCTTCTCGCCGCGTGAGCTCGTCGCTCGCGTGCGTGCCCTGCTGCGTCGCGCCCATACCGAGAACGAGCCCGCCCTTGAGGTGCTCGATTTCGGCGATCTCACCATCGATATCTCTGGCCACAAGGTGACGGTTGAGGGCAAGGAGGTCGACCTCACGGCATCCGAGTTCAAGCTCCTGACCACGCTCGCCCGCCATCCGGGCCGCGTCTATACCCGTATGGAGCTGGTTGAGAAGGTCTTGGGCTACGACTTCGAGGGCTATGAGCGCACCATCGACTCCCACGTCAAGAACCTGCGCGCCAAGCTCGGCGACGATCCGCGCAACCCGCGCTGGCTCTACACCGTCCACGGAGTTGGCTATCGCTTCGAAGCTGCCTCCAAGCCTGCTGACGCCAAGTAATCGTGGCGGAAGAATTCGATACGGACGATCTGTCCTTCTCGCCTTCGAGTTCGGACGGCGGCTCCAAGGGCTCGTACAACACGGTACGGCCCTCGGTTTCTCACCGTCCGTCAGAAACCTTCCGTGCTCGTCTCACCTTCTGCTTCGTCATCACGGCGGCAATGACGGCTGCCATTCTCTCGCTGGTTCTGGCCATCACCTGGGAGAGCGAGTTCCAGAGCTATACGCGTGAGAACATGCAGCGTATTGCCACCACCGCCGCCGAAGTGCTGGCGAAGCAGTATGAGCAGCAGGACGGCTGGACCAAGAGCGTGCTGACGTACGCCAACTCGGCGTCTTCCTCATCCGAGGAGATGGGCGTGCAGGTACTCAACGAGTACGGAGAGATCATCTACGACGACACCTGGGCGCTCGCGCGGCGCATGGGCTATACCAGTCCCACCCCCATGCTCGATTCTGGCATGGAGGGCAACTCCCTCGTGACCGCTGACGTTCGCATTAGCGACGGCACGAAGGTGGGCATGGTGCGCTGCTGGGCCTTTGGTTCCGAGGCGCTGCTCACCAAAAGCGACGCCGCCTTCCGCAACAACTCCTACCGTGCCATCTTCGGTGCGGCCTGCTTTGCCGTTATCCTTGCCTGCGTGATTGGCTACTTCACGTCGCTGAGGCTGACGAGGCCGCTCAAGATCATTACCTCGACGGCTTCCCAGATCACCAAGGGCGATCTCACGGCTCGTACCAACCTGCATGGTGACGACGAGATTGGCCGTTTGGGCGAGACCTTCGACTCGATGGCCACCACGCTTGAGCACGACATCAAGATCGAGCATCGCCTGACGTCTGACGTGGCCCACGAGCTGCGCACCCCGCTCATGGCCATGCTGGCAACAGTTGAGGGCATGCAAGACGGCGTGCTTCCGGCAGACTTCGAGCACCTGGAGACCGTTGCCGGCGAGACAAGGCGTCTCTCGCGCCTCGTTGACGCGATGCTGCACCTCTCGCGTATCGAAAACGGCAAAGAGGCGCTCAAGATCGAGCATACCGACATGGTCTACTTGGCTCACAACCTTGTTGTGGCCCAGCATCAGCTCTTCCACGAGAAGGGCCTGCATCTCCGCTTCGAGAACGATTCGGGCAAGGAGGAGCTGTACGCGGACGTTGATCCCGACCTCATTCGCGAGGCCCTGGTCAACCTCATGTCAAACGCCATGCGCTATACGCCCGAAGGTGGTTGGGTGTTGGTGAAGGTTGCCTACGATCGTCCTGAGGTTGTTATCTCGGTCCAGGATACGGGTATCGGCATCGCAAAAGAAGACATCTCGCGTATCTTCACGCGCTTCTGGCGCTCCGATGCGAGCCGCGAGCGCGTCTCTGGTGGCCTGGGCGTGGGCCTGTCCATCACCAAGGAGATCGTCGACCAGCACAATGGCACGATCACGGTGGAGTCCGTTGAGGGTCAGGGCACCACGTTCAGCATTCATCTACCGCAGGAAAACGGCCTTCGTAGCGCCCAGTCGGCAATTCTCGAAGACTAGCGCTTTCTTTGGCGCGGGCGAGTGAGTCAGTTACCGTAGCCCTTTTTGACTCATTCCAGAAGGGCGGCACGGGGGCCTGAGCGAACTCTGCGGCAAGGACGTTCGTCGCTTCGGCGCGGCAGCTGCGGGACTCGCTCGCTTCGCTCGCTCGGACAAGTCCTCGCTCCCGCCGCGCCTGCGCTCCTCACTGCCGCAGAA
>CAJOKK010000145.1 GCA_905235165.1 uncultured Atopobiaceae bacterium
ATCGAGGTTCCCATCATCTAGGGAGTCGTGCCAAGCTGCCGAAGATGGTTCTTCTCACGAACGGCCTCGCCAGCTAGAAGCATGGCGAGGCCGAAGTGTCAGGGATGCTTGTTCTTCTCCAGAGAGGCTGGCCCTACTGGCGGTAGTAGCGCAGGAACTCCTCGAGCTTGTCGAGCGCCTCGCCGAGCACGGCGCGACGCGGCAGGTAGACGATGCGGAAGTAGCCTGGCGTCTCCCAGTTGAAGCCCTTGCCCGGCACGATGAGCACGTGCTTGTCTTGCAGTAGGTCGAGCTGGAACTGCTCGTCGTCGGTGATGTTGAACTTCTTTGGATCCAGGCGCGGGAAGATGTAGAAGGCGGCCTTGGGCTTAACCACCGAGACGCCGTCCATCTGGCAGAGGCGGCTGTAGACGAAGTCACGCTGCATGCAGACGCGACCCGTGGGAACGACGTAGTCCTTCACGCTCTGGTGACCGCCGAGCGCGGTCTGTACGATGGACTGCGCCGGCACGTTGGAGCACAGGCGCATGTTGCTCATCATGTTGATGCCTTCGATGAGGTCTTTGGCCACGCGCTTGTTGCCGCTCAGCGAGATCCAGCCGATGCGCCAGCCGGCGATCATGTGGCTCTTGGAGAGGCCGTTGAAGGTGATGCAGAAGAGGTCGGGCGCGAGGCTCGCGATCGAGACATGCTCCTCGCCATCCATGACGAGGCGGTCGTAGATCTCGTCGGCCAGGATGATGAGCTGGTGCTCGCGGGCGACCTCGACGATCTCCTCCAGGACCTCGCGGGGATAGAGGGCACCGGTGGGGTTGTTGGGGTTGATGACGACGATGGCCTTGGTGTTGCTCGTCACCTTGGAGCGGATGTCGTTGACGTCGGGCAGCCAGTCGCTCTCCTCGTCGCAAAGGTAGTGGACGGCCTTGCCGCCGGCGAGGGTGACGCAGGCGGTCCAGAGCGGATAATCGGGGCTCGGCACCAGCACCTCGTCACCCGTGTTGACCATGGCCTGCATAACGAGGTTGATGAGCTCGGACACGCCGTTGCCTGTGTAGATGTCGTTCATCGACACGTTGGGAATGCCCTTGAGCTGGTCGTACTGCATGATGGCCTTGCGTGCGGCAAAGAGACCGCGGCTATCGGAGTAGCCCTCAGTTTCGCGCAGTTGGGAAGCCATATCCTGCACGACCTCGTCGGGCGTGCGGAAGCCGAAGGGGGCCGGATTGCCGATGTTGAGCTTGAGGATGTCGATGCCCTCTTCCTCCATGCGCATGGCCTCATCGAGCGCGGGGCCGCGCACGTCGTAAGAAACGTGGTCAAGCTTGCTGGACTTGCTGAATGTGCGCATGGAAGGCACCTCCTGATTGGTCGCGGCGTCGTGTGAGGACGACGGGGCGGGGCTGGTGACGTTGACCGTGGCCGGCGCGGGGACTTGCTCGGTGCTTTGCTCGCCAAGCAGCCACGAGGTCGTGATGCCAAGGGCTTCAGCGAGAAAGGCGAGCATGTCGGCACGCGGGATGGTCTTACCGGAAAGATATTGGCTGAGCTGGGACTTTCCTAGCTTCTGGCCCTCGGATTCGGCATAGCGGATAAGGTCGACCTGCTTGAAGCCCTGCTTATCCATCGCCGTTTTGAGTCGCTGTGCAAATGTTTCTTGGTCCATGATGCTCCAAAGTTCAATTTCACGCGCAATAAGTTCAATTTCAGGCGCGCTGGTAACCAGAATAGCACCAGAAATGAACTTTCCAGCCGCGGAAGTTCAATTTTGGAGGGTGAGTGGTCGGGGCCGGGGCGATGAATCAAGGTCGGGGGTCTCTCGGAATGAGTTTGGCGGGTGAGAGGAACGGCCAGGTCGTGGGGTGACCGTCGGCAAACCTCCCGACTGGAGGTTTGCCGATGTGGGTGAGTGCAGGGTTGGGGCGGTGCCGCAAAGTTGTAGATACGAGGGGCTGTTTCTCCAACTTACCGGCAGCTCTGCCGCATAGTTGTGATTACAGGCCCCCGTTTCTCCAACTTAGCGGCAGCGGTGCCGCAAAGTTGTGATTACAGACCCCTGTTTCTCCAACTTACCGGCAGCGGTGCCGCATAGTTGTAATTTCAGGCCCCCGTTTCTCCAACTTAGCGGCAGCGGTGCCGCAAAGTTGTAATTACAAGCCCTTGTTTTTCCAACTTACCGGCAGCTCTGCCGCATAGTTGGAGAAACGACCCCTCTTTTCTCCAACTATGCGGCAGCGATGAGTATCAAGATTTGCAGCCATTTGAACGCGACCGGATTTTGCCTGGATCTAAACACTAGGGCAAAAGAAACGAGCAGGTGTTTTCACCTTTAACATAGCCTTCGCATCAATTTGTGAACATTCATCGTCGCGTTCAAATTACGGACTCGGGCGGCCCGGGCCGCTCAAGTCCGTAATTCAAGGCCGGTTTTCGCGGACTTGGGCGACTCCAGCCGTCGAAGTCCGTCAAACAGGGGGCTCTTTCACGGACTTGGGCGGCCGTGGCCGTCGAAGTCCGTGAAACGGAGGCTGTTTTTACGGACTCGGGCGGCTCCAGCCGTCGAAGTCCGCGAAACGATGGCCGCTTTTACGGACTTGGGCGGCCCGGGCCGTTCAAGTCCGTAAATGAACATTTTGCAACGGACAGCCTGCCGAACAAACAGCAGCCCCAACCTGGACGTTCTTGTCACCTGCTCTCCCTGCCAACGAAACCACCACCTACACTCTTTCATCCGCCTTACTTCATCCCAATCACGTCCCCCACCCCGCACCTACCGTTCCCACGCACCATAACGTCGCCACGCCAGCACCCATCTGCACAAGCATGTTACAAAGGGCAACATCCAAGCCCTTTACCGCCATGCCTCGTGTTAGGATGCCCCCATACGCGTTGTGACTGACGGATATTCGTGGTCAACCACGGTGGAGCAGCGCGCCTCATATCGCCGACCGTCTGGGCAAGCAATCTCACAAGAGAAGGCTTGCCTTTTTCTTTAGGCGGGCCGCGAAGAGAGGAGCGCACATGCAAGACCTGATCGAGCTGCTACGCAACAACCCCTACCCGGGCCGCGGAATCGTCGTTGGCCAGAACGTGGTCTATTACTGGATCATGGGCCGCAGCTTCAATAGTCGCAACCGCATCTTCGTTGAGACCGAGGACGGCATTCGCACCGAGGCGCACCAGCCCGAGCTCGTCGAGGATCCGAGCCTCATCATCTACCACCCCGTGCGCACCATGGGCGACGCGCTCGTCGTGACCAACGGCGACCAGACCGACACCATCGTTGAGAAGAACAGCTTCCGCGACGGCTGCATGGTCCGCGAGTTCGAGCCCGACGCTCCCAACTTCACCCCGCGCATCTCCACCATCCTCAATGCTGACGGCTCCTTCGAGCTCTCCATCCTGAAGCACCAGGACAACGGCCGCTGCCTGCGCGAGTTCTTCGCCTACGAGGGTGCCGACGAGGGCGTGGGCTACTTCATCTCCACCTACGACGGCGACGGCAATCCGCTGCCCACCTTCACCGGCGAGCCCATCGAGGTCAAGCTGCCCTCCCCCGACGAGGTTTGGGCTGCCCTCAACGAGGACAACAAGATCAGCCTCTACACCAACGTGAAGGGCGCCGTGAAGATCTACAACAAGCACCTCGGCGACTAAGCCAGCCCTCAGACCCCGTCTCTTCGCACCCATTCGATTGGAGCACCCCATGAACGAGCTCGAGCTCAAGTACGGCATGAACCCCAACCAGAAGCCCGCCCGCATCTTCATGAAGGACGGAAGCGACCTGCCGGTCACCGTGCTTCAGGGCCGCCCCGGCTTC
>CAJOKK010000146.1 GCA_905235165.1 uncultured Atopobiaceae bacterium
GAACTCGCTCGCTGCGCTCGCTCAGACAAGTCCTCGCTCCCGCCGCGCCTACGCTCCTCGCCGTCGCAGAGGCAGGGACAGGGCGTCCGCCTCGCCCCTCGCTGGCCGGCTCGGCCTCCTCGTCCGATCAAATTTCCGGAGCCCAGAGGGCCATTTTTCCTTGTTCACGATTGCGGCGAATTGTGATGAAGTACGTTGGTGGAAGCGAAGTGTTTACTGTAGGCTCGAAAGGGTAAAATGACGCTCAAATGCGGCTGTATGGCCGCAATGCTGGTGTACCCGAAGACGGAGGTTTCTGCCATGACGTTTGAAGTTACTCCTGTGACGATCGCCTTGCTTGTGCTCATCATCGTTGCTGTTTGGGCTGTCATTGAGCTTGCCAAGACCTTGCGCAAGACTCAGACCACCCTCGATGAGCTGACACATACGGTTAACGATACCGTGGGCCAGCTTCAGCCGATCATCGGCAAGGTTGATGGTCTTCTCGACGATATTCAGCCTTCCGTTCAGGAGGTGCAGCCCCTTCTCGAGAAGGCGGAGACAACGCTTGACGAGGCGGCGGGCTCGCTTGGCCACGTCAACGAGATTCTCTCCGACGTGAGCTCGGTGAGCGGGACGGCCTCTTCGGTTACCGATTCCGTCAAGAGCGCTGCCTATTCTGCCGCCAATGGCGTTGCCTCTGCGGTGAACCGCTTCACGAGCCACACTGCCAACAAAGCAGCAGCTGCCCTTTCTGAGGGTGCCGAGGATGACAATCTGCCTGCCGTCCATGGCGCGCATGTTCGCAACGCGTCCACGGGCAGCGGCTATGTTACCTATGATTCCGAGACTGAGTAGGAGGGTCAATGTCAACCAACGCTGTTCGTCTTAGTGTTCCAGCGCAGGCCGAGTATGCCCGCGTTGTTCGTATGACTGCTTCCAACCTGGCTGTATTGGCAGGGCTTGGTGTTGATGAGGTTGAGGACGTTCGCATGGCCGCCGAGGAGGGTTTTGTCTATACCTGCGCGACGGCACCGCAAGCCTGCGATGCGAGCTTTACCTTCTCGCACGATGAGGTGCGCATCGACTTTACCCTTGGAGAGCTTGATGCGGCGGACGACGAGAACACTGACCTCACGTTGATCGAGGCCATGCTGTCTGCCGTTTGTGACGACTACGGGTTCTCTGATGACGGGATGAGCCTCGTGCTCATCAAGAGGGCGGGTTCACATGCCGAGTGACGGGGTCCTTGAGCGTAGACGCCTGCGCCAAGCGGCGCGTGCGTCAAATAGCCGAAAAGCCTGGGACAAGGAGCGTACGCGTGAGCTCTTTCGCCTCTACAAGGAGGAGGGCGATCTTTCCGCGCGCGACCAGCTGATCGAGAATCACCTCAATCTGGTTCGCTACCTTGCCGCAAAGTTCAAGAATCGTGGTGAGCCGATTGATGACTTGGTGCAGGTTGGTTCGGTGGGCCTCATCAAGGCGATTGACCGCTTTGACCCTGATCGCGGCTTGGAGTTCACCACCTTTGCCACGCCCACCATCATGGGAGAGATTAAGCGGCATTTTCGTGACAAGGGCTGGTCGGTTCGCGTGCCGCGCCGTCTGCAGGAACTTTCTGCCAAGGTCAATCAGGCTACGGATGAGCTGACCTGTGAGCTCAATCGTACGCCCACGGTTGAGGAGATCGCCCAGCGTCTCGAGACGAGTGTAGATGAGGTGCTTGAGGCGATGGAGTCTTCGAGTGCCTATAACTCGGTTTCGCTCGAGGGCGGTAACTCGGATGACGAGGAGTCTCCCAGCGTCATTGACCGCTTTGGCAGCGAGGACGCCAGCCTCATCTCCTCTGACGATCGCATGGTGATTGACGATGTCGTCGCGACCTTCTCTCCGCGCGAACAAGAGGCGATACACATGCGCTTCGAGGAGGGCCTGACTCAGGCGGAGATTGCCGAGAAGCTGGGCATCTCGCAGGTTCAGGTGTCACGCTTGCTGCGCAGGGCGCTTACGCGCGTGCAGGAGAGCCTCGAAAAGTAGCCCTGCTCGACGGTCAGAGGGTAAGCCCTGCGGGTATCGTCCGCATGAACAGATATGAGCGAACACTGCGTCCGCGGTGCTTCTCCCGTATGATAGGGGAGTTGCGCCGCGGATTTTCGTTCGCGGCATTGCTGATCGCATCGTCGCCTCGTGTGGCGCTTGTGGTGTTGAAAGGACTGCCCTATGGACAACAATTCGTTTCTTGGCAAGGTGAAGCAGGAGGCCGCCTCCTTCTTACGCGCGATTCCCGAGACGAGCGATACCTTCTACTACGTGTTGCTCTCGTTCTATCTCGCCCTGTTTTACGTCTTGAAGATCGCCTGGAATGGGGCCATGGATAACGGTTGGATCGTGACCTACTTGAGGTACGGCCTGCTCATCGGCGTGCTGTGGGGATCTGCAGTGTTCCTGTTCTCGCTCATCGCTTCGTGGAAGAAGCTCTGGAACAACACGTTAGCCCTCATCTTGGTCTGCCTTGGACTTCTTGCCATCACGGCCTATTTCTCTTCGGTGCAGACCACGAATCTCTTCAGCTTCGTTTTTGACGCCTTCTTCTGCCTGATGGCATACAAGCGTGACTACAAGAAGATCTTGAAGTGCATGCTGGGGGTTGCCGTTGTCATGCTGCTGGTTTCGGCAATTGGTGTTCCCCTTGGATTCACGGAAGACCTGGCAAAGCCCAATTACCCCACCGATTCGCACTCCCTGGGCATCGAGTATCCCAACACCTGGGGCTACTTGGTCTTCATGGCCATGATGATGGCTTGGTATCTGTATCTTCGCTTCAACCCGCTCGTGACCTTCGCGCTCTTCTGGGCAACGAGCTTGTTCATGTACAACTACATCAGCTGCCACACCATCGCTGTCCTGACGGCAGTCTTTCCGGTGCTAGCTTTCCTGGTTGACCTTATTGAGAAGCGCGTTGATAAGAAGGTTGAGGCAGAGCTCGAGAAGAACCCTGACTCGGAGGCGCTCGCCAAGCGACCGCTGAACATTGGGGGATGGCTCGTGGTGGCAATCCCTGCGTTGATTCTCGCCCTCGTGCTTGTTGTGAGCTTCAATGTCGAGTGGGTTTACCTGCACTTCTACGGAACGCCTCTCAAGAACTTTGCCATGCGTTTCGTCCAGACCGGCCTGTATTTCAGGACCTTTGGCTTTAGGATCATCGGTAACAGCTACTACTCCCACTCCAATCCGGTCTATGCCGATGTCTGCGGCACGCAGATGCAGGTAAACATCCTCGATAGCTCCTACGGTTCCTACTTCGTCATGCGTGGCATCCTGTGGGTCCTCTGTGTGACGGCCTGGGAATGCATGGCAAATTACAAGGGCCTCAAGAAGCGTGACTACGCCATTCCCTTCCTCTGCTTCATTCTCCTGATCTTCGCCACGATGGAGCGCCCGGGTCTGGAGGCTTGGTATAACTTCACGCTCCTGTATCCTTTGGCGATGGTCCTGAGCAAGCCTGCTACTCCCCGCGTCTTCGAGCTTCTCGATGAGCCCAAGCAGGAAGAGAAGTCCGAGCAGACCGAGACGGTCGAGAAGGACTCGGCAGTGCCCGAGGGTGCGGCAGAGTAACCTTCGCGTTCAGAGCGTAAAGAGCTACGGGTGGCAGAAGACGATTCTGTCACCCGTTTCTTTTTAGAGCACGCCGGTAGGCGCAGGCCCATCTGGCCCGTCCCGGAGGGGAGGCCGGAGGGCGGCGGGGAGCCCCACGCGAACTCTGCGGCAAGGACGTTCGTCGCTACGGCGCGGCAGCTGCGGGACTCGCTCGCT
>CAJOKK010000147.1 GCA_905235165.1 uncultured Atopobiaceae bacterium
CGCGAACTCTGCGGCAAGGGCGTTCGTCGCTTAAGGCGCGGCAGCTGCGGGACTCGCTCGCTTCGTTCGCTCAGACAAGTCCTCGCTCCCGCCGCGCCTGCGCTCCTCACTGCCGCAGAATGTTCGCGCAGGCCTCCCCGCCGACCTCCGGAATGAGTCAAAAAGGACTACGGTAACTGACTCACTCTGTTAGGCAAAGATGACGTCAAGCGCCTGGGGGATGATGCTAACTTCAAAGCGTGTTCCAACTACGCGCTCTCCGTCTGCTTGGCAGGGCGGCTGCGCTCCGTGGAAGTCGAGGTGAATGGACTTTGCCTTGCGAAGCGACACCGCCGGCGAGCTGACATGAGTGCCAAAGCGTGCGCGGGCAAGCAGGTTCAGTAGGTAGGGTATGGGAGGGCGAATCGTGTTGTAGCAGATGTCGAGAAGCCCGTCTGACGGATCGGCATCGGGGCAGATTCGGAAGCCGCCTCCGTAGGTCGGCCCATTCTGGATGGCGAAGATAACCTCGTTGAGCCAGAGCCTCTCGTCGTCTATCACAACGTCGCAGGGGTGGCCCGAGGAGTTGGTCAAAGCCATCTTGACCGACGAGCTGACGAAGAGCCCCGATCCCTCTTTATGTGCATCCGCTTCGCGCCTCTCGGTGGTATCGAGGGCAATGGCGGCGTCCATGCCAAAGGAGAGCGTCTCGACGAAGTAGGTTTCCTGTGGGTTGATAGGCGAGCCCTCACTCGGGAGGTCGGAACTGACGAGTCCTAGGTCTATCTTGCGGGTCTTTCCCGCAACGAGCTCTGCGAGCGAGCTGTCGGGGTCGTTGAACGACAAGCCGAGCGTGCGCGCAAAGTCGTTGCCGGTGCCCATTGCCACGATGCCGAGGGTTGGCCGACACTCAGGATCGAGAGACATGAGCCCGTTGACTGCCTCGTGGATGACACCGTCGCCACCGAGCACGATGACGGTGTCCATTTCAGAAGCTCCTGCCGCTAAGTGAACGGCGTCAAGCGGTGCGGCAGTTGTCTGGATATCGATGCTTTCGCAGACGTCTTGATAGAGCGAGAAGAAGCGCTCTAGGCGAGGAATGGCCTGTTCTCCTTTTCCGCTGTGGGCGGCAGGGTTTGCGATGATCAGCGTTTTCCCAAGGTTGCGCACGGTCATACAGGTCTCCCTTCCTCTAAGGCCCCCTCAGTATAAGACACCTTTCAATACGTCCCTGAACGCTTTGGTGGGCGGTTGATAAGGCTTGTGGCTGGTGTACTACAATTGCCGATGTGTGCTCGTTTCTCAACGTGTCAGTCTTACCGGACTGCCTTGTTGCTGCGGACGCTCTTTGAGAATGCTATGACGGGAGGCTTACATGGGCTTTGGCAAGGGAATCGATTCGCTTCGAAACGGTAGCGACATTCGTGGTGTCGCTCTTGAGGGCGTTGAGGGCGAGGAGGTCAATCTGACCATCGACGCGGTTCGCTCGATTGCCCGTGGCTTTGCCCTTTGGCTCAGCGAGCGTTTGGATAAGCCCTTCGAGACGTTGAGGGTCACGGTGGGCAGGGATTCTCGCCAGTCTGGCCCCGCCATAGTCGAGGCCGTGCGCTCCGAGCTGCTTTCTCTGGGCTTCACGGTGGTTGACTGTGGGATCGCCACGACGCCGGCCATGTTCATGAGCTGTGTATTCGACGAGATTGCTGCTGATGGTGCCGTTATGGTTACGGCGAGCCATCTGCCCTGGAATCGCAACGGCCTGAAGTTCTTTACTGCCGATGGCGGCGTTGAGAGTTCTGACATCAACCGGATTTGCGAGCTTGCCCAGACCGAGGGCCCCTCACTTGAGGCGGCTGACGCGGTGGGGGAGGACCGCTCCTTCGATCTTCTCGATACCTACGCTGCCCATCTGCGTACCTTGATTTGCGATCGCCTTGACGGAGACGAGCCCCTTGCCGGCCTGAAGGTCGTGGTTGACGCGGGCAACGGGTCGGGTGGCTTCTATGCCCAGAAGGTTCTTGCGCCTCTTGGTGCCGACGTGAGCGCGAGCCAGTTCCTGGAGCCCGATGGAACGTTTCCCAACCATATTCCCAACCCCGAGAACGAGGAGGCCATGGCCTCCATCACGAAGGCCGTGCTTGATGCCGGCGCTGACCTTGGCCTGATCTTCGATACCGATGTTGACCGCTCCTCGGCTGTTGATGAGTCGGGCCACGAGATTAACCGCAACGCGATCGTGGCCTTGGCTGCCACGCTGGTGGCGCGTGAGCATCCTGGCTCGACGGTAGTTACCGACTCGGTGACGAGCGACGAGCTTACTGCCTTCCTTGAGGGCGAGCTGGGCCTTCACCACCTGCGCTATCGTCGTGGGTATCGAAACGTCATCAACAAGATGCTTGAGCTCAATGACGAGGGTGTCGAATGCTTCCTGGCAATCGAGACGTCGGGGCATGCCGCCTTCCTCGACAACTATGCGCTCGATGACGGCGCCTATCTTGCCACCCTCATTGTGTGCGCGGCGGCTCGCCTCAAGCGCGAGGGCAAGGGCCTCTCTGTGCTGATGGCTGGCCTTGATGAGCCTGCGGAGTCGCGCGAGGTGCGCATGCGTATCACCGAGGAGGACTTTCGTGCTAAGGGCTCTGCGGTGCTCGAAGCCTGTGAGGAGTGGGCAGAAAGGCGCGCGAGCGAGGACGCTTCTCGGGTCTGCGGAGACGCGGTTGCCGTCACCGTGGCAAAGCCCAATTACGAGGGAGTGCGCGTGAACTTCTCGGGAGCGGTGAGTGGATGGTTCCTTCTGCGCATGTCGCTGCACGATCCGATTTTGCCGCTTAACATCGAGTCGTCGCAGGTCGGTGGGGTAGAGAAGATCGCTCGTGTGCTGCGCGTTTTCTTTGCTGAAGTCGAAGGCGTGGACTCCTCGGTGCTTTAGAGGCTTCGGTGCGCTATACTGGTCTGGCACTTTCGGGGCGTGGCGCAGTTTGGTAGCGCATCTGCTTTGGGAGCAGAGGGTCGCTGGTTCGAATCCAGTCGCCCCGACCAGAAACGTCTACAGGCCAGAGGATATGTCCTCTGGCCTGTTTTCTTTGGTGCGTTATTCTGGCGCCACGAGGCGATGCCTCACTGGCAAGCTTTAGTTGTCGCTCGAGGGAGCGCGCTTCTCCTCGTTGTCTTGGTCGCTCTGAACGAAAAACGCCTTGAGTTGATAGGCAACCACCTGGGGTTTGGTCGCGATAGACCAGACAAGGCGCTGGCCCCAAAAGAAGGGCAGAAGTATCGGCGCACGCTTGAGTGATGGGTGCTCGTACGCCATTTCCTCAAAGGAGGGGAAGGCGCCGTCAATTAGGTAACCCAGTCGCCCGTGGTGCGACATGAGGTTACCCACCTTGTGGTCTAGGCTTCCATAGGTGCCGGAGGTCTCCATGTAGGCCAGCATCTTCTCCTGCTCGGGAGAAACGGCATCTCGTCCCTCTGTAGAGAAGATGGCTAGGGCAAGCTCCCGATTGCTGCGCTCGAAGTCAGTTAGGTCCATCTGCTCCAGCTGCGTCGAGATATAGTCCCAGTCCATCGTGCTGCTTTTGGCGTTCAGGTATACATAGGTGTCGAGGAGCGAGCGTAGGCCTATGCCGAATCTCATGTAGTGCTTGTACTCGTGGGCTAGGAAGTATACGTAGAAGTCCTCATCTGAGAGACGCTTTGCGTACGAGCTATCGCCATCGGGAAGCAGTAGGCGTGCTATGTCGGCATAGTATCGATACAGCTTCTTATTCGCGGGACCAAAGAGGTCGCAATGCATCTCAAAGTTGCAGACGGGCTCCTTAAAGTAGACATCCTCTCCGGCCTTACCAAAGCTCTCGCAGAGAAATCCCATGGAGAGCATGATGTCGCGAATGTCTTCTCGGCGGCTCGGGTCGATGAGGATGTCGTTGTCACACATCTGTCGCATGCCATAGAGAGGGTAGAGGCCCTTTGAGTGGCAGGTACCATATGCCTGCCTCCTCCAAATGTGAGCACAGGGTTTTGCGTTCTGCGTCCATGAGTGCCATCTTGCGCACGGCCTTGCCACGCGCCTGGATAAAGCGCTCGTCACGCACGCCGGCAGAGTCAAGTGCCGTGGCGCAGGCGGAAGAGAGGGCGTGCTTGTCCGAGATCTCCCAGACGGCGTCAAGGTCCATCGCTTGGATGCGCTCGGCGTCGGGCGTCAGGCCATCAACTGCGCATTTGGCAAGGTAAAGAACGTCCCATACCTGCTCTTTAAGGATGGCATCGCTCATGATCAACGGACTCCTTCGCGTGTGAACGTAGATAGACCTCAGTGGTAAGGCGCTGTTTGTACTCAACAAGCAGTGTACGAGGACGACGTTGAGTGTAAAGGTAAATTTAGCCCTTACCGCAAAAATGGCGTTGCGCTGTCAGGACGTGCGAGGTCCTGTCCGCCTGCTTCTAGACAGGCAGAAGGGGCTCAAGG
>CAJOKK010000148.1 GCA_905235165.1 uncultured Atopobiaceae bacterium
ATGCTTTGGTACTCCATCCCCATGACCCTCGTCATGCTGGTGATGCTCTTCGTCATGGGGCGGCTTACCGGTCATCTGGGTGGTAAGTCATCGCGCTACTTCTTGGCTCAGCAGCACGCCATCGGCCGTGCCGAGGGCTTTGCCGAGGAGGCCATGAACGGCGAGCGTGTCATCAAGGTCTTCACGCGCGAACGTCAGATGCAGGAAGAGTTTGACCAGGTGAACGACGAGCTCTTCGAGTCCGCCAAGCTCGCCAACATCTACTCCAACATCCTGGGACCCATCCTCATGAACCTGGGCAACGTCTCCTACGTGGTGGTTGCACTCGCGGGCTGCCTCTTCCTCACGCTGAACGTTCCCAATCCCTGCCTTTCCGGCATGGTGCTCTCGCTCAGCATCGTCATCCCCTTCCTCAACCTGACGAGGCGCTTCTCGGGATCCATCGGTCAGGTCTCTATGCAGATCAACGCCGTGGTGATGGGCCTCGCCGGTTCCGAGCGCATCTTCCAGCTGCTCGATGAGGAGCCCGAGGCTGACAACGGCTATGTTGAGCTCGTTCGCGTGCGCATGGACGAGCGGGGGGAGGAAGTCGTCGGTGAGGTCGAACCGAGCGATCGGGAAGGCATCTGGGCTTGGCGCCATCCGCATCAGGCGACGGGCGTCGTTGACTACCAGCCGGTCATGGGCGACGTGGTTCTCGACGACGTTGACTTTGGCTACAAGGAAGGCCATCTGGTGCTCCACAACGTCTCGATCGACGCCTTCCCAGGCCAGAAGGTTGCCTTCGTGGGTGCCACCGGTGCCGGTAAGACCACCATCACGAACCTCATCAATCGCTTCTACGACATCGATGATGGCAAGATTCGCTACGACGGCATCAACATCAACAAGATCAAGAAGGACTCCCTGCGTCGCTCCTTGGGCATCGTGCTGCAGGACGTGAACCTCTTTACCGGCACCGTTATGGACAACATCCGCTACGGCAGGCTCGACGCCACCGACGAGGAGTGCATCGATGCGGCCAAGCTGGTGGGTGCCGACTCCTTCATCACGCGTCTACCCGAGGGCTACGACACCATGCTCACCGACAACGCCGAGAGCCTCTCGCAGGGTCAGCGCCAGCTGCTCTCCATTGCCCGCGCCGCGGTGGCCGACCCGCCGGTGATGATCTTGGACGAGGCCACGAGCTCTATCGACACTCGTACCGAGCAGATCGTGAGCCAGGGCATGGATGCGCTCATGGAGGGTCGCACGACCTTCGTCATCGCGCACCGCCTCTCTACCGTGCGCAACTCCGACATGATCATCGTGCTCGACCACGGGCGCATCATCGAGCGCGGCACGCATAACGAGCTCATCGAGAAGAAGGGCACCTATTACCAGCTCTACACCGGTGCGTTCGAGCTAGAGTAGATGCTGCTGCATAAGTGCTTGACGCCCGTCTCCCCAGGGAGGCGGGCGTTGCTTTGCTGATCCAGATGTCAGGAAATGTTGCTGGAGCAACAAAACCTGACAAGTGCAAGATCCGCTTCACCATTCAGTTCTCTCGCCCTTGCCCCGCGGAACTCGGGACTTCACATTCGAGCTAGAATAGACGCGCTGCAATAGTGCTTCACGCCCGTCTCCCAAGGAGGCGGGCGTAGGCGTACACAACCTAGGAGGTTTCAGTATGGATATCAGCCGCCGTTCCTTCTTGGGCCTTGCTGCCGCCGCTGCCGCGACGACCTTGGGCGCTTGTGGCTCCTCGTCCGAGAACGAGCAGGCTAGCCAAGATCAGGGCTCGTCGAGCGAGACGAAGTCGTCGCTTGCCGCCGACCCCGTTGGCACGCATCACGCAACCATCAAGGTTAAGGACAAGGGCACCATCAAGGTGGAGCTTCTGGGAGATCAGGCGCCCATCACGGTTCAGAACTTCATGGATCTCGCCAATGAGAAGTTCTATGACGGCCTTACCTTCCATCGCATCATCAAGGGCTTCATGATCCAGGGTGGCGATCCTAACGGTGACGGCACCGGTGGCTCTGGCAAGAACATCAAGGGCGAGTTCTACTCCAACGGCGTCACCAACGTCATTCCTCACCAGCGCGGCGTTATCTCTATGGCCCGCTCGAATGACCCTGACTCGGCAAGCTCTCAGTTCTTCATCGTTCACGAGGACAGCATGGACTCGCTTGACGGCCAGTATGCCGCCTTTGGTCGCGTGACCGAGGGCATGGAGGTCGTTGACGACATCGCCGAGAACACCCCTGTCACCGATAACAACGGCACGGTCGAGAAGGCAAACCAGCCCATCATCGAGTCGATCACCATCGACGACTAGCGCTTCTCTTCATACACAGCTCGAAGCCCCCCGTTCTTGTCTGGCTGCAAGTTTGCTAGCAAGAACGGGGGCTTTCTTGTAAAGCCCTCTACCAAAATGTGACGTTATACGGCCGGTTTCGTCACAAAATGGCAAGGTAAGTCCGGGTAAGGCAATGGAGCCCCTCTACCAAAATGTGACGTTATACGGCCGATTTCGTCACAAAATGGTGGGGAGGTGCGCGGTGGAGGTCCTCCGGGGCAAAGCAGTGGAGGTCCCGCCACCCAATGCGACGCCTAATGGCCGGGAACAAGCCCTCATAAAACCACCTTTGATATTAGGCGTTAAACAAAGTGAGAGGCCGAACGATTCGAGCCAGCATGACCGAATCTCCAGCCTTACGAGTCCCTTTACCCTGTTCAGGGGATATGGGACCTTTTCACGGGAACGTTCGGTTCTCGACAATTAAATGACCTTAAGCGGAGAGCTTATCTAGTTAACCTTGTGGGAAGGAAGTGGAGTTAGCGTCTTTGCCCCAAGAGTACCCGGAGGAAGAGCCTATACTCGCCTGTGGAATAATCGTGCGAATTCCATATAGGTGGCATGACGAAACCAAGGAGGAACTATGAGAGTTCGAAAGAAACGAGGCGAGGTGGCCGAGAGGGTCCTTGCCTGTTTCCTGTCCCTCAACCTCGTCGCGGCCAGCCTGCCGGCGAGGGCCGTCGCCGAGGCATCCGTCCCGCCGGCGAGCCCCGCTCTGGAGGCGAGCCCCGCCCTGGAGGCGAGCCCCGATCCGGCCGCGGAGGTCGCGACCGATGCCGGGCGGGCCGTCGCCTACCTCGACGAGCGGGGAGGGGCCGGCGAGCTCGTCAAGGGCGAGTACGTGGACATCTCCGACCCGGCGGCCTTCCCGGACGCGGAGGGGGCGGAGCTCGGGGCCGGCTGCTACGTCGTGAGCGCCGACCGCTCCTTCGACAACCGCCCGTCCGTCACCGGCGACGTCAAGCTCGTCCTGTGCGACGGGGCCACCGCGATCTTCAACAAGGGCATCCGCTGCGCGCCCGGAAGCAAGCTCACCGTGTGCGCCCAGTCGACCGGCGAGCAGATGGGCTCGCTTGTGGCCAAGGGCGGCGCCTGGGGCCAGGCCGGCATCGGCGGCGACCGCGACGAGGCGGGTACCGGCTCGGTCGTCATCGCCGGCGGCCGCGTTAAGGCTGCCGGCGCCGAGCGCGGCGCCGGCATCGGCGGCGGCTACAAGGGCTCCTGCGACGTCGAGGTCTCCGGCGGCTCCGTCACCGCGACGGGCGGCAAGTGGGGCGCCGGCGTCGGCACGGGCGACTGC
>CAJOKK010000149.1 GCA_905235165.1 uncultured Atopobiaceae bacterium
ATACGCCGCCATCAACCTCGATGAGCGGGCAGACCCCACGCTCCATGCAGAGCGCCTGCAGCTGGCGAAGCTTGCGATAGGTGCCCTCAATGAAGGCCTGGCCACCGAAGCCGGGATTGACCGACATGATACAGACGAGGTCAACGTCCTCGATGATGGCATCAAGGGCGATGACGGGCGTTGACGGGTTGATCACGACACCCGCGCGAGCGCCAGCGTTCTTGATGGCATAGACCGTGCGATGCAGATGGGTCGAGGCCTCGGCATGCACCGAGACGATGGAGGCACCCGCCTTCACGTAGGTCAGGGCATCGCGGTCGGGATTGTGAATCATGAGGTGGGCATCAATGGGAACATCCGTCGCAGACGCGACCTTCTCAATAACGAGAGGCCCGAAAGTCAGGTTGGGAACGAACTCCCCATCCATGACGTCGCAGTGGACAAGATCGGCGTTGGAAATACTGGCAAGCTCGTCAGCAAGATGCAAAAAGTCAGCACTCAACACAGACGGAGCAATCAGCACCTCTTCTTGTGCAGCCATCACAAACCTATTCTTTTCCTATGTCCATTGATGCAACACCCATGGTAGCAAAGCGATTACGCCCACCTCGCACGCACGGCCAAACGACACATGAGCTGGATAACTGCACCACCAGCTGTCCACGATTGGCGATAAGAGCGCGGTTTGGCGCCTACTCCATGCCGTAGAACTCCTCGAAGGGACGACGTCCGAGAAGGCGATCGGTCGCATCCTCAAGCGAGCAGTTCCTGTAGAGCACGGCATGCACGGCCTCGGTGATGGGGGCCTCGACACCGAGGCGATGGGCAAGCTCCCAAACCGACCGTGCGGCCTGGGCACCCTCGACCACCATACCCGTACGCTGCTCGTACTCGGCAAGGCTCTCACCCTGGGCAAAGGCGACGCCAAAGCTTCGGTTGCGCGAATGGGGAGAGGTGCACGTTGCCACCAGGTCACCCATGCCGGCAAGGCCCATGCAGGTCAGGGGGTCTCCCCCGCAGGCCGCCGAGATGCGGCCTATCTCGGCCAGGCCGCGCGTCATGAGAACGGCGAGCGTGTTGTCTCCCATACCGAGGCCGACGGCCATGCCCGCAGCCAGGGCGACGACGTTCTTGGTCGCGGCGCAGACCTCAACGCCGACGAGGTCATCGGAAGCATAGGCGCGGAAAGACGGAGAGGTAAAGAGCCTCTGGAAATGCTGGGCAAGCTGGACGTCCTGGGCGGCGATGACCGCGGCAGAGATCTGGTGCTGCGCGATCTCCTCGGCATGGTTGGGGCCAGAGAGGGCAGCTACGCGCTCGGGATTGCCCAAGACGTCTGCCGCCACGCCAACCATGGAAAGGCCCGTCGAGGGCTCGATGCCCTTGGTGAGAACCACGATGGGAAGGTCTGCGGCCACGTAGGGCGCGGCCTGTTCGCACACCGAGCGCAGGAAGGCAGAGGGCACGACCAGGACGGCCGAGCTTGCGCCGTCAAAGGCTTCGGCAAGCGAAGAGGTAGCGACGACGTTTTCAGGAAGCTCAAGGTCGGGAAGGTGCTGCGGGTTGCGATGCGTGGCGCAGATGGCCTCGGCAACCTCGGGACGCCTTGCCCACAGTATGACCTTCTCCGCATGTGGGGCAACAAGATCAGACGCTGCAGTTCCCCACGTTCCCGAACCGATAACGGCAACCTGGCGATCCACCTTACTCGTCCTCCTCGTCCTTCTTCGTGTCGCGTCGAATCGTGGGGGCGTCGGGACGCTTGGGCTCTGCCTTCTTCTTCACGGTGAACTTACGCTCCTGGCCGTGAACGAGCTTGACGATGTTGGTGCGGTGCGCCCAGATGACCGTGCAGCAGGCAATGGCAACGGGAACGAGTGACCAAGGCGTGGCCTGAAAGAGCACGCCCAGGATGATCGGCAAGGACAGTGAGCCGACGATGGAGCCCGCGGAGACGTAGCGCGAAGGGAAGGCAACCAGGTCAAAGCAGAGCATCATGAGCAGGGCAGACGGCCAGTGCAGGCCAAGCGCCGCGCCAAAGCCCACGGCCACGCCCTTGCCTCCATGGAAGCCAAGGTAGGGGCTGAAGATGTGGCCGAAGACGCAGGCGGCGTAGACCGTTGTGAGGACGGCGAAGCCCTCGGAGGACGGCTCGAAGGAAAGGCCCGCAGGCAGGCAGAGGCTCATGGCCAGACGGGTGAGCCACATGCTGAGAAGGCCCTTGCCCACGTCGCAGCCAAAGGTGAGCGCTGCGGCGGAGGCACCGACAGATCGGGCGACGTTGGTCATGCCGATGTTGCCGGAGCCCAGCTCGCGCACGTCAACGCCGTTCATGCGCAAGGCGATGATCAGGCCAAAGGGAACGCCGCACAGGGCAAAGGCGCCTATCACGCAGCCGACCTGAAGCACAACGAATGCATCCACGATTAGTCCTCCGACTTCTTCCTGAACTTCATGCGAATAGGTGTTCCAGAGAGCTCGAAGGTCTCGCGAAGGCGATTCTCCAGGTAGCGCTCGTAGTTGTCGTCCACCATGTCGGGCGCGTTGCACCAGAAGGTGAAGACCGGCGGCTTGGTTCCCGTCTGGGCGCCGTAGTTGACCTTGAGGCGACGGGCCTTGTCGGTAACGGTGTGGCCCGACTCGCGCAGCTGGGTGAGCAGCATGTTGAGCTTGGGCGTCGGGATCTGGCGGGCGTGATTCTCGGCAACGCGCACGGCGGCCTCGAGGACCTTGTCGACCGCCCGGCCCGTGAGGGCACTCACGTTGACCGACGGGGCCCAGGACGCGAAGGCCATGTGCTTCTTGAGGGACTGCGCCACGTCCTCACGCTGCTCCTCGGTGGTGATGAGGTCCCACTTGTTGAGGAGAATGACCAGGGCGCAGCCGCGATCGACTGCCATGCCGAGCAGCTTCTGGTCTTGCTCGGTGACGCCCACCGAGGCGTCGACCACAAGCAGGCAGACGTCGGCGCGATCCATGGCCTCGAGGCCACGCACGAGGCTGTAGTACTCCACGTCCTCATGGACCTGGGTCTTCTTGCGCATGCCGGCGGTATCGACCAGGCGGAAGCGCTGGCCCTTCCACTCGATCATGGTGTCGATGGAATCGCGCGTGGTACCCGCGACGTCGCTCACGATGGAGCGGTTTTTCTTGGCCAGGCGGTTGGTGAGCGAGGACTTGCCCACGTTCGGGCGACCGATGATGGCCACGTTGAGCGTATCGTCGTCATCCTCCTCGGGCTCGTCGGTCTCGGGCGGGAAGGCGGCAACCACGTCGTCGAGAAGGTCTCCCGTGCCATGGCCATGGCCGGCGCTGAGCGGGCGGGGCTCACCGACGCCGAGTGACCAGAAGTCCCAGATGGCAGATTCGTTGGAGGGATCGTCGAGCTTGTTGACGCAAAGGAAGGCGGGCTTGTCGGTCTTGCGGATGACGCGCGCGACCTCCTCGTCCTC
>CAJOKK010000150.1 GCA_905235165.1 uncultured Atopobiaceae bacterium
CTCGAGCGCCGCGTCGCGCTCGCCCGTGATGTTCTGTACCAAGGCACTCTTGATGGGGATACCCGCAGCAAGCGCCTCTGCCGTCGCGCGACGGCCGATGATGAGGTCAGCACGAGAAGAAGACCCCTGCCTGCGCTGGGGACGGCGCGTATCGCCCTCCCTGCGCTGGTCGCGGTCGCCCGAGCGCTTCTGCGAGCGCTTGGCCTGCGTGCGCTCGGCGCGACTCGCACCGCCACGAACCGGCGCGATCTTGCCCTGACGTTTGCCCGTTCCACCGCGAACGTCGCGGCCCGGCTTTCGAGACTGGTTCTTTGCCATGGCAATCTCCTACTTCGTGCGCAGGCGAGCGCCAGTGGCGGTGTCTTCCACCGCAAGGCCGAGTGCCGCGATGCCGTCACGAATGGCGTCCGCCACGCCCCAGTTCTTGGCCGCGCGAGCCTCCTGGCGGGCGGCAAGCAGCGCCTCGGCGGCGTCGGCGACGGAGCTTCCCTCGAAGCCCGCGTGCTCACGCGCGAGGTCGACGAGCTCTGCCGGAAGCGACTCGCCCTCTTCGGCGAGCTTCACGCCAAAGACGTCGGTAAGCTCCTCGAGCATGTCGGCCGCACGCAGCGCCGGAGAGGTCGCCACGTCGTCAGCCGCCTCGGCAAGATAGGTGTTTGCAGCGGTGACCAGGCCAAAGACGGCAGCGAGGCCACCGGCGGTGTTGAAGTCGTCGTCCATGGCAGCAACGAACTGCTCATGGGCGGCATCGACCGCACGGCCGAGCTCGCGGTCGCGCTCGTTCATCTCGCCGTCCTGCGGCGCATTCTCGGCCGCCCAACGCAGGTTCTTCACGCAGTTCTTCAGGCGCTTGACCGTCTCGACCATGCCCTCGAGATGGGCGAAGGTGAAGTCGAGCGGCGCGCGGTAGTGGGTCTGCAGCATCAGCAGGCGCACGGCGTCGGCCGGGTACTTGTCGAGCACCTCCTTGAGGGTGAAGAAGTTGCCCAGGCTCTTGGACATCTTCTCGCCCTCAACGCGCAGCATGCCCGTATGCATCCACACGTTGGCCAGCGCGGTGTGCCAGGCGCACATGGCCTGGGCCGTCTCGTTCTCGTGGTGCGGGAAGATGAGGGGAGACGCCGCCGTGGATGTCGATGGGCGTGCCCAGGTAGCGATGGATCATGGCGCAGCACTCGGTGTGCCAGCCGGGACGACCGTCACCCCAGGGGCTCGGCCAGCTGGGCTCACCCGGCTTGGCGGCCTTCCACAGGGCGAAGTCAAGCTGGTCGCGCTTCTCGTCGTTCTCCTCTACGCGCTCACCGGAACGCAGCTGGTCGACGTCGCGGCCAGACAGGATGCCGTAGGAAGCATCGGAGCGTACCGAGAAGTACACGTCGCCCGAGGGGACGGGATAGGCGCAACCTTGCTCGATGAGCAGCTGAATCATCTCCTGCATGGCCTCGATCTCGCGCGTAGCGCGCGGACGGATGTCCGGATCGAGGATGCCAAAGCGATGCATCTGCTCGATGAAGGCGGCCGAGCACTCCTGCGCCACCTCGGCGGCCGTGCGGCCCTCCTCGTTGGCGCGGTTGATGATCTTGTCGTCCACGTCAGTGAGGTTCTGGGCGAAGGTCACCTCGTAGCCCTTGTACATGAGGTAACGACGGATCACGTCAAAGCTGAGGAAGGTACGAGCGTTTCCGATGTGAATCTGGTCGTACACCGTCGGGCCGCACACGTACATGCGCACGCGCCCCGGCTCGATGGTCTCAAGTTCCTGCTTACGACGTGCCTGGCTGTTATAGACGAGCATGAGAATGTCTCCTTGCTTCGATGATTTTGCCCATTGATGATAGCGCTTGCGACGAAAGGCTAACAACAGCCGTCATCGAGCAGGGCGACCGACCAGGCGGCAATGCCCTCCTTGCGACCAACAAAACCCAGTCGCTCCGTGGTGGTGGCCTTCACGCCTACCTGGGAAACGTCGAGCCCCATGGCCTGCGCGAGGTTTTCGCGCATGGCCTGGCGATGCGGCGCGAGCTTGGGTGCCTGCGCGGCAACCGTGCAATCGACGTCAAGAATGGTGAAGCCCTGCTTTCGGGCAAGCGCGGCCACCTCGCTCAGCAGCTTGAGGGAGTCGGCGCCCTTGTAGGCGGGGTCGGTGTCGGGAAAGAGCTGGCCGATGTCGTCGGCACGCATGGCGCCGAGAAGGGCGTCCATGAGCGCGTGAGCGAGCACGTCGGCATCGGAGTGACCGTCGAGGCCGCGCTCGTAGGCGATGTCAACGCCGCCGAGAATGAGCTTGCGCCCCTCGGCAAAGGCGTGCACGTCGTATCCATGGCCAATGCGTAACACTACAGTCCACATCCTTCCGAACCAAGACGCCTGCGCATGGAGGCCTCGGCAACGGCGAGGTCTTCGGGCAGCGTCACCTTGATGTTGTCGCGCGGGGTCTCAACGCAGCGAACGCGACCGCCGCGATGCTCGATGAGCGAGGCGTCATCGGTACCCACGTACTCGTCGCGCCGCGCCAGCCGGTGTGCCATGACGATTGCCGGCACGCGGAAGCACTGGGGCGTCTGGGCGCACCAGTAGAAGTCGCGATCGGGCGTGGCGATGATGTTCTCGCCCTCAACGAGCTTGAGGGTATCGATACAACGAAAGGCGCAAATGGCGCCGTCAAGCTTGGGATCTTCACGCAGCGTGGCCAGGCAGCGCTCGATGTCGTCCACCGAGATGAGCGGGCGCGCGGCATCGTGGATGGCCACGAGGTCAAAGCCGTCGGGCATGGCGTTCAGGCCGCTCAAGACCGACGCCTGTCGCGTCTCCCCCGAAAGCGCGAAGCTGACGGGCTTGGAGAGCGTAAGGGGCCCCAGCAGCTCCTGGCGTGTCTCGTCAACGCGCCCCTCCGGACAGACGATGACGATGTGCCCTACGGAGGGAGCGCGGTCGAAGGCGAGAATTGCCCAGCTCGCCAGGGGCAGCCCGCACAGGTCGACATACTGCTTGCCGCGCTCATAGCCAAAGCGCGAGCCCATACCGCCGGCGGCGATGACGACACAGGTGTCTGCCTTCCTGCCCTCCTCGGCTACGACTTGTTCCTTAACCTCGGTATGCGGCAAAGAGGCTTTGGTGCTCATGCGCGTTTCCCCCACATGCGATAGAGGCTATCGGCCAGAATTGACGGGTTGTCAACGCCCAGGTCGTCCAGGCGATCGGGGTTCTGCTCGATATCGTCCATGAGCTGCTGCAGCGAGCCATACTCATCGACGATCTTGTCGGCCATACCCTTGCGCACCACCGACACGTTATTGAGGGTGCGCAGGCCCAGCGGCGTCAGCACGGAATCCTCGCCCAGGCCCTCGAAGCCAAGCATCTCCGCCACGCGCTTAGGCGAGCGAAGCTGGGTGTTTGAGGTCTCGCGGAACTCGCGGCGAAGCGCCGTGGCGGCCGCCTCAGAAGAGTCGCACGCGTAATCGCGAATCACAAGCGTGTACTCCTCGCCCATGTTGCCAACGAGCTCGTCTCGCTGCATCCTCACCGGACGGCCTTCCGAGCCCATCTCGAGAATAACTCGGTCAAGCTCCTCGCTAATGGTCATCAGGACCTCAAAGAGATAGAGCACCTGGGCGACATCAGCCACCGTGACGTAATTGTCGAGCTCGAGCGTCGTAAGGCGCAGCAGCGCTCGGTCGAGCTGGTTGCGACTGTTCTGCAAGGCGGCGAGCAGCTGGTTTGCGGCGCTCATGAGGTCGCGCACGGAACGCAGCTCATGGCCCTTGCCGTCAACGTAGACCGTGACAACGTGGCGGCGCTCAGAGACCGAGATGACGGTAGCCTTGGTAAGCACGCTCATGCGAGCGGCGGTACGGTGGCGCATGCCCGTCTCAGACGTCGGGAGCGTCGGGTTAGGATTGAGGTGGTAGTTTGCCCGCATGATCTTCGTGAGGCCCTTGTCCACCACTATGGCGCCGTCCATCTTGCAGAGCTCAAACAGTCGATGGGCCGTAAAGGACACGTCAAGCTTGAAGCCGTCACCTCCGGCGGCGATGACCGAGTCTTCGTCGCCAACACAGATGAGCGCGCCCAGATGGCCCGCGATGATCATATCGAGTGCCTGGCGCAGCGGTGTTCCCGGTGCCGTCATCTGAATGGCGTCAACAAGGCGTTCTTCCGTAGTTGCCATGGCTCCTCCTCCCACATTGTGGTGCGCGGTGCATCACAAGTATACGCACCGCAGCTGCGTCGCATGCCCTCAGCACACGACGCCCAGAAAAGGTGACAAGAACAATTCACCACCATGAAAGGGCAGCCCCGGGGTGAGTCAGTTACCGTAGCCCTTTTTGACTCACTCCCGAAGGGCGGCGCGGGGGCCTGCGCGAACTCTGCGGCAAGGGCGTTCGTCGCTTCGGCGCGGCAGCTGCGGGACTCGCTCGCTTCGCTCGCTCGGACAAGTCCTCGCTCCCGCCGCGCCTGCGCTCCTCACTGCC
>CAJOKK010000151.1 GCA_905235165.1 uncultured Atopobiaceae bacterium
CTCCGTCCTCTTGAAACGTTATACACACATTGTGCACAAGCCTCCCTTTTTGGGTATCCTTCCTTATATTGTGCGGGCGTGCCTACGACCGCCTTATCGAGAGGAATGATTAATGGAGATGGACGACAAGAGGAAGCGCCAGTCGATGATGCTTTACATCCTCATCGGCATGGTAGTGTTCGCGATGCTTCATACCTTTGTGTTCCCCAACATGATGCAGCAGGTCGTGACCGATAAGAGCTACAGCGAGTTCATCGCTGATGTCGACGCGGGCAAGGTCGAGAAGGTCGACCTCGATCGCGACACGACCGAGATCACCTACACGATGAAGAACGACAAGCCGGGCCACGTCTACAAGACGACCATGTTTCCCAATGACGACGGCTTGGTCGAGCGCCTGCAGAAAGCGGGCGTTAACTTTTCGGCGCATGTTCCCGACGAGACGGGCGCCTTGTTCATCTACCTGCTGATCAACCTGCTGCCCCTCGCTATCCTCATTGGTGGTGGCATGCTGCTCAATCGCCAGCTCAGAAAGCAGATGGGTGAGGACAACAACATGTCCTTCGGCGGTGGCTTCGGCCTGGGCGGCGGTCTTGGTCGCTCCGGGGCCAAGGAGGTCAAGGGCGAGGAGACGGGCAAGAACTTCGGCGATGTGGCCGGACAGGACGAGGCCAAGGAGTCGCTGCAGGAGATCGTCGGCTTTCTCAAGGATCCCGAGCGCTATGCCGAGATCGGCGCGAAGCTGCCGCACGGCGCCCTGCTGGTTGGCCCTCCGGGCACCGGCAAGACCCTGCTGGCGCAGGCCGTCGCCGGTGAGGCCAACGTGCCCTTCTTCTCGATCTCTGGCTCTGAGTTCGTGGAGATGTTCGTGGGCCGCGGCGCCGCGAAGGTGCGCGACCTCTTCAAGCAGGCCAACGAGAAGGCCCCCTGCATCGTCTTTATCGACGAGATCGACGCCGTGGGCAAGCGCCGTGACTCCGGCCTGACCACCAACGACGAGCGCGAGCAGACCCTCAACCAGCTGCTTGCCGAGATGGACGGCTTTGACAACCACAAGGGAATCGTGGTCTTCGCGGCTACCAACCGCCCCGAGAGCCTTGACCCGGCACTCACGCGCCCGGGCCGCTTTGACCGGCGCATTCCCGTTGAGCTGCCCGACCTTGCCGGCCGCGAGGCAATCCTCAAGCTGCATGCGGGTGACGTCAAGATGGAGGCGGGCGTTGACTTCGGCGTCATTGCGCGCCAGACGCCGGGCGCCTCGGGCGCAGACTTGGCCAACATGATCAACGAGGCGGCCCTGCGTGCCGTGCGCATGGGGCGTACCCGCGTCACCCAAGACGACATCCTCGAGTCGGTTGACGTGGTCATCGCCGGCGAGAAGAAGAAGTCCACCGTGCTTTCCGAGCGCGAGCGCGAGATGGTGAGCTACCACGAGTGCGGTCACGCCATCGTCGCCGCCGTCCAGGACGGCAAGGCTCCCGTCTCGAAGATCACGATCGTGCCGCGCACCTCGGGCGCCCTCGGCTTCACCATGCAGACCGAGGAGGACGAGCGCTACCTCACCACGCGCGAGGAGTACAAGCAGAAGATTGCGGTGCTGTGCGGTGGCCGTGCGGCCGAGGAGCTTATCTTCAACCAGATGACCAGCGGTGCGGCCAACGACATCGAGCGTGCCACGGGCATCGCGCGCGCCATGGTGACGCAGCTCGGCATGTCCGACCGCTTTGGCATGATGTCGCTCGGCAAGGTGCACAACCAGTACCTTGGCGGGGATGCCGCGCTGAACTGCTCTGAGGGTACGGCCCAAGAAATCGACGCGGAGGTGCAGCGCCTTGTGGAGGAGGGTCATCAGACGGCTCTCGAGACCTTGCGCCAGAACCGCTTCAAGCTGCATGAGATCGCTCACTACCTGCAGAAGAAGGAGACGATCACCGGCGACGAGTTCATGCGCCTGTTGATGCGTGAAGACGGCTTTGCGCCCAAGATACCCGACACCGAGCAGAGCGAGAAGGAAGCGGAGTAGCGCTTTTTCAGCCTTAGCTCTTCGCCGCTCCCTGAGCTTCAACCCGAAGCACCCCTGATACGAAAAAGCCCCGCCGGCAAATCAGCCGACGGGGCTTCTTTCACTAGTGGAGCTAGTGCTTAGGCCATCTGCGCCTGGACGGCGGTGATGGCGACGACGCCCACGATGTCGTTGGCAGAGCAGCCGCGCGAGAGGTCGTTGACCGGCTTGGCGATGCCCTGGAGCAGCGGGCCGTAGGCCTCGGCCTTAGCGAAGCGCTGGACCAGCTTGTAGCCGATGTTGCCGGCAGCCAGGTCGGGGAAGACGAGGATGTTGGCGTTGCCGGGAACCTTCGAGTCGGGGGCCTTCAGCTGGCCGACGCTGGCCTCGAGGGCGGCGTCGAGCTGCAGATCGCCGTCGAGGGCGAGCTCGGGAGCCTTCTCCTTGGCAAGGCGGGTGGCCTCCTGGACCTTCTCGGCGGTGTCGCCACCGGCGGAGCCCATCGTGGAGTAGGAGAGCATGGCCACCACGGGATCGTCAGCCATGAGCGACTTCCAGGTGTTGGAGCTGGAGATGGCGATCTCGGAAAGCTCCTCAGCGTTCGGGGCGATGTTCAGGCCGCAGTCGGCGAAGAGCAGGGTGCCGTTCTCGCCGTACTGAGGGGTCTGGGTGCACATGATGAAGAAGGAGCTGACGAGCTTGGTGCCCGGAGCCGTCTTGAGGATCTGCAGCGCGGGGCGCAGGGTGTTGGCGGTGGAGTGGCAAGCGCCCGAGACCAGGCCGTCGGCGTCGCCGAGCTTGACCATCAGGGTGCCGAAGTAGGTGGCGTCCGCGACCTGCTCATAGGCCTGCTCGGGGGTCATGCCCTTGGCCTTGCGCAGCTCGTAGAGGGCATCGGCGTAAGCCTGGCGCTTGTCGGAGGCGGCGGGGTCGATCACGGTGACGCCGTCAATCTTGATCTCGTCGGGGTTGCCGAGAATAACGAGGTTAGCCAGGTCCTCCTCAACGATGACGCGAGCGGCATCGATGGTGCGCTGGTCCTCGCCCTCGGGAAGGACGATGGTCTTCTTGTCGGCCTTGGCCAGGCTCTTCATGCGGTCAAGAAACTCACTCATGTGCTACTCCTTCGTGTTGTATGCCCTGACGGCTCGTTATGGTTAGTGCTAAGTGCTGATGATAATCCAAAAATGTATCCGGATGATGTAGACCGACGGAGGCCGTGAGCGGCGGGGCAGAGCGAGCGCTCGCCCGGGAGGGACGGCGGGGCGGCCGGGAGACCTGAGCAAATCTTCTGCGACGGTATCTTCTGCGACGGTGAGGAGCGCAGGCGCGGCGGGAGCGAGGACTTGTCCGAGCGAGCGGAGCGAGCGAGTTCCGCAGCTGCCGCGCCGAAGCGACGAACGTTCTTGTCGCAGTGTTTGCGCAAGCCTCCCGGCCGTCCCCGGCTGGCGGCGCGCCTTCTCCGGATGGGTCAAAAAGGCCTCCGGTGACTGACTCACTCCCGTTTGCGCCGCAGTTTTCAAGAGCTCGTCGGCTCGCTCCTGTGTAAACAGTTCTACTAAAAAAGAAACACTATCTTCAAAATTTCAGCACAATACCTTACACTTGCGCAGTTGGTATCTTCGGGACGAATACCTGAAGGCCTCGTCTTGTACCCCCAAGAGAGGGAGAGAACGACCATGAACAGCTTTTCTCGCAGGAGTTTTTTGCAGGGTATCGGTGCTACGGCTGCCCTTGGCATGCTTGCTGGCTGTGGTGGCGCAGGCGGCTCGTCTGACAAGCCGGCCGTCGTGGGCTACAGCCCCTTCAGCAGCAAGTTCAGTCCCTTCTTCGCTGAGAGTTCCTACGATCAGGATGCTCAGGCGCTGACGCAGCTCCAGCTCTTCAACACCACCCGCATGGGCGAGGTCGTCTACAAGGGTATCGAGGGCGAGACCTATCCCTACAACGACAAGGACTACACCTACACCGGTCCTGCGAACATCGAGGTCACCGAGAACTCCGATGGCACCGTCTTCTACGACATCACCCTTCGCGACGACCTGAAGTTCTCTGATGGCGAGAAGCTCACCATCGACGACCTCATCTTCACCTTCTACGTGCTCTGCGACCCCACCTTCGACGGTTCCGCGACCCTCTTCTCCATGCCGATCAAGGGCATGGAGGAGTACCGCTCCGGTATGGACACGCTGCTCAACCTCATTTCCAAGGCCGGTCGTGAGAACAAGGACTTCTCCAAGTGGACCGAGGAGCAGCAGAAGGCCTACTGGCAGGGAGCCGACGAGGCTGCGACCAAGCTTGCGCAGGAGATCGTCGACTACTGCGGCGAGAACGGCCTCTCCGAGAAGGACGATGTGGCCGCTGCTGCCGCAAACTGCGAGATCGAGCTCCAGGCTGGCGCAAAGGTCGAGGACTTCGGCAAGGCCTTCCTCGACAAGTACGAGGGCAACATCGCCAACGCCATTTCTGCCGAGACCGTGGGCAGTGGCGTGACCGATCTCTTCCCGTCCTATAGCGAGTACGCCGTGGGCGTGGAGACCGGCGAGTCCGCCGCGAACATCTCGGGCATCGAGCGCACGGGCGACTACTCTTGCCGCGTCACGGCATCCCAGGTGGACGCCACCCTCATCTATCAGCTTGGCGTCTGCATCGCGCCGCTCCACTACTACGGCTCGACCGATGCCTACGACTACAAGGCCAACAAGTTCGGCTTCCCCAAGGGTGACCTCACGACGGTTCGCGACAAGATTTCGCAGCCGCTCGGCGCCGGCCCCTACAAGTTCGTGAAGTTCGAGAACGGCGTCATCAACTACGAGGCCAACGAGCTCTACTACAAGGGCACGCCCAAGACCAAGTACCTGCAGCTGCGCGAGATGCAGGAGGTGGACAAGCTCAATGGC
>CAJOKK010000152.1 GCA_905235165.1 uncultured Atopobiaceae bacterium
ATCTGGACGAAGCGGCTGGCGTTCCAGATCTTGGTCACGAAGCCGCGGGCCTGCTCGGTACGCGGGCTGTCGATGAGCTTGTGAGTCTTCTTATCGATGTTGGCGTCAAACTTGACGTCCTGGTTGTTGGTGATGAGGGTGAGCAAGTTGAAGCGCATAGCGTCGGCGCCGTACTTGTTCATGAGGTCCATGGGGTCAACGCCGTTGCCCTTGGACTTGCTCATGCGGCTACCGTCCTTGGCGAGGATGGTGGCGTAGATGTAGACGTCCTCAAAGGGAATCTCGCCCACGAAGTAGAGCGAGCTCATGATCATGCGGGCGACCCAGAGCGCGATGATGTCGCGGGCGGTGACGAGCACCTTGGTGGGATGGTGACCCTCCATCAGCTCCGGATGGTCGGGCCAGCCCTGCGTGACGAAGGTCCACAGCTGCGAGGAGAACCAGGTGTCGAGCACGCCCTCGTCCTGATGGACGTGATGGCCGCCGCACTTGGGGCAAACGTCAACGTCCTCCATGAGAGCGTCTTCCCAACCGCAGTCCTCGCAGGTGAAGACCGGGATGCGATGGCCCCACCAGAGCTGGCGGCTGATGCACCAGTCCTTGAGGTTGTCCATCCAGGTGAGGTAGGTGTCGGCGCGAGGGATGGAAGGTCACGTCGCCGTTCTTGACGACCTCGATGGCGCGCTCCTTCAGGCGATCGACCGCGACGAACCACTGCTCGGAGAGCCAGGGCTCGAGGGTGGAGTCGCAGCGGTAGCAGTGCATGACGGAGTGCTGGTGGTCATCGACCTCGCCGAGAAGACCGTGCTCCTCGAACCAGGCGACGACGGCCTTGCGGCACTCGTCGCGGTCCATGCCGCTGAACTCGCCGTAGCCCTCGACGACCACCGCGTGCTCGTCGAAGATGTTGATCTGCTCGAGGTCGTGGGTCTGGCCCATGGCGTAGTCGTTCGGGTCGTGCGCAGGCGTGACCTTGACGAAGCCCGTGCCGAAGCCGGCGTCGACGTGCCAATCGGAGAAGATGGGGATCTCGCGGTCGACGATGGGCAGCTTGACGGTCTTGCCCACGAACTTGGCCTTGTCGGGATCCTGCGGAGAGACGGCGATGCCGGTGTCGCCCAGCATGGTCTCGGGACGCGTGGTGGCGACCTCGATGTACTCCACGCCGTCAACCGGCTCGGTCAGCGGGTAGCGCAGATGCCAGAGGTGGCCCTTCTCGTCGCGATACTCGGCCTCGTCGTCGGAGATGGCCGTGGTGCAGCTGGGGCACCAGTTGACGATGCGCTTGCCGCGATAGATCAGGCCGTCGTGGTACCAGTCGCAGAAGACCTTGCGCACGGCCTTGGCGTACTCGGGGCTCATGGTGAACTTCTCGTCGTCGAAGTCGACGGAGCAGCCCATGCGCTTGATCTGGTTGACGATGATGCCGCCGTACTCCTTGCGCCACTTCTGGCACTCGTCGATGAAGGCCTCACGGCCGATCTCGAGACGAGAAATGCCCTGCTCCTTGAGCCTCTTGTCGACCTTGGTCTGCGTGGCGATGCCCGCGTGGTCGGTGCCCAGGATCCAGCGCGTGGAGTAGCCGCGCATGCGGTAGAAGCGCGTCAGCGTGTCCTGGATGGTGTCGTCCATCGCGTGGCCCATGTGCAAAACGCCGGTCACGTTGGGCGGCGGGATAACGATGGTGCGGTCGCCTACGCCCTTCGAGCGCTTGTAGCAACCGGCTTCCATCCACTGCTCGACGAGCTTGGGCTCGACCTCTTGGGGGTCGTATGTCTTGGGCATCTCTTCCACGGTGACACCTCTCATGAGTATCCGTTCTTACAACTTGACTAGAATAGCACGCATCAGCGCATCTCGGGAGGGAGACAGGGCGACCATGCAGGACGCAAGACTCTACGACATGCATTGCCATCTCGATTTTCTTGCCGATGCGACCGGGGTGGCGAGCGAGGCGGAGCAGTTGGGGCTCGCCTTCTTCTGCACGACGGTCACGCCCGAGGGGTACGAGCGCACCCGGGAGCTGCTGGGGGACCGAGAAAACGTGCACGTGGGCGTGGGGCTTCATCCCTGGTGGGTGGCCGACGGACGGGCGGACGCAGAGGCTGTTGAGAAGGCCGTGCGACTTGCGCGGGCGGAGCGGCTCGTGGGAGAGATTGGGCTGGACAATTCGCCCTCGCATGTGCCAGAGGGAAGCTTTGAGCTGCAGGTACGGGCTTTTGAGCAGCTTGCGAGGGCGTGTGCGGAGGGTGCGGCAGAGACGGGGCCGAAGGTTTTGTCGATTCATGCCGTGAGGGCGGCGGGCATAGCGCTCGACATTCTGGAAGAGACCGGTTGCCTTAGGGAAAACCACTGCATCTTCCATTGGTTCTCAGGCACGGGAGAAGAACTGCATCGAGCTGTGAAGGCAGGGTGCTACTTCTCGATCAACGAGATGATGATGTCCACTCGACGAGGTCGCGATTATGCTCGGCAGATTCCCGAGGAGCGACTGCTTGTTGAGACGGACTACCCGCCGGAGGAAGGCGCTGGCTGCGGGGCTGGCGAGATTGCGGGGTCGCTTGAGCGTACATTCGAGCTGCTGAAAGCGGTGCGCGGGCGCGATGTGCGCGAAGTGGTGAGGGACAACTCCCGGGCGTTGCTGGGATTGGGAAGGCAAGGGCAAGAGCACCTCTCCCCTCTCGACCTTTCCGACCAAGAGCCAAACGCTGAGTCTCTCGAGGCAATACGCGAAACTGAGGAGATGATTCGGTCGGGTTCGGGAAAGAGTTACGCCACGGGATACGGGCTTATTGAGGCAGCTTTTGAGTGACCAGCCGGCTTGAGGCGAAGTTCGTGCCGGCTTTCAGCCGAGAGCTCAAGAAGAAGGCTGCCAAACTCAACTAGAACCTAACCGAGCTCGAAACGATCATCGACCTCTTCCTTGCGAACGATGGCGAAGGCTCCGCTACTTCCTCCATTCTGGTTGTGCTCCCGCTTTCTGCTTCCTCGGAAACGCACATTGACCGACGAAAGATTTCATTGACGGTGCGCTCTAATAGAATGTGATTCGTCGTGTATTTACATTCGATTTACTCGGTAAGGATTCTTATGAGCTATAAGGAGCTAGTCGAATCTGGTGCTTCGGTTCCGGAAATGCAGTCGTACCTCACCGACTCCGAATTGGTCACGGTTACGCTTCGACTGCCGCGCACGATGCGCGACTCGGCCAAGGAGTACGCGACGCTCAACGGCATGAACTTCACTACGCTCGTGAAGCAGTGCCTTATCGAGAAGCTCACCAAACAGGGATAGAGGCGCATATATGACTCCAAGCGAGCAGAAGAAGGCCGCCAAAAACTTCGTGGCACGATGGAAAGCGGCCGAAGGCAACGAGCAACGCGAATCGAACAGCTTCTGGATCGAATTGTGCATGAACGTGCTAGGCATAGCAAACCCGACGCAGCACCTGGACTTCGAACGCAAGGTGAAGGGCCGGCGCATCGACGTCTTCTACGAGGATCGCTCCATCCTCATCGAGAACAAGTCACGCGGCATCAGCCTCGACGAGCCCGAGCAGCGTGGCAAGGACCGGCGCGGGAACGTCCGCTGGGTGACTCCCTTCGAGCAGGCCAAATGGTACGCAGACAACATAACGCCGCGCTCGGTCATGCCCAAGTGGATTATTACGTGCAACTTCGACGAGATTCGCATCTACGACCTCGACCGCGAGGATTCCGAGACAAGCTACGAGACTATCACGCTCGACGAGCTGCCCGACCAGTACCATCGCCTGTCGTTCTTCACGCGCAAGGAGAACAGCCGTCTGGAGCGCGAGAAGCAGCTCTCGGTCAAGTCCGGCGAGG
>CAJOKK010000153.1 GCA_905235165.1 uncultured Atopobiaceae bacterium
ACTGCCGCAGAACGTTCGCGCAGGCCTCCGCGCCGCCCCCTCCGGAATGAGTCAAAAAGGACTACGGTAACTGACTCATTGTCCCGTTCGGACAGCTAGTCCGTGAAAAGTGCCTGGTCGGCAGTGAGGGAATCCTTCGCCTCGCCGAGCTGTTCGCGGACGGCCGAGCTGCCCGTGCCGCCGTAGGTCGTGCGGGCATCGGCAATGGCGACGGGGTCGAGGCAGCCCACGATGTCCTCGTCGAAGAGCTCGCTCGCGGCACGCAGGTCCTCGAGGGTCAGGTCTTCGAGGCCACAGCCGCGCTTCTCACATTCGAGCACGAGGCCGCCGACCACGGCATGGGCCTCACGGAAGGGCATGCCCTTCTTTGCGAGGTAGTCCGCGACGTCCGTTGCCGCCGTGAAGCCCACTTTGGCCTGAGCGAGCATGATGTCGGCGTTGACGGTCATGGTGGAGAGCATGCCCTGCATCACCACGTAGCAGTCCAGCAGCGTAGTGGCGGCGTCGACGGCGCCCGGCTTGCACTCCTGCAGGTCCTTGTTGTAGGCCAAGGGGAGGCCCTTGCAGGTGACGAGCAGGCTTACCAGATCGCCGATGACACGACCGGTCTTGCCGCGGGTGAGCTCGGCAAAGTCGGGGTTCTTCTTCTGGGGCATGATGCTCGAGCCCGTGGACCAGGCGTCGGAGAGCGTGATGAAGCCAAACTCCGAGCTGCTCCACAAGATGATCTCCTCGCAGAGGCGTGAGAGGTGAATCATGGCAACCGAGCAAGCATACTCGAGGTCGAGCAGGTAATCACGGTCAGACACAGCATCCATCGAGTTGGGGATGGGATGGTCGAAGCCCAGGGCCTCGGTGGTCTGGAAGCGGTCGAGTGGGTAGGTCGTGCCGGCCAAGGCGGCTGCGCCGAGCGGGTTCGCGTCAGCCGCGTCGTAGGCGCAGAGCAGGCGCGCGAAGTCGCGCTCCAGCATCCAGTAGTAGGCAAGCAGGTGGTGGGAGAGCAGGACCGGCTGGGCGTGCTGCAGGTGCGTGTAGCCCGGCAGCACCACGCCGAAGTGCTTCTCAGCGAGGTCAATGAGGACCTTGCGGGTGGCGAGGTTTTCCTGCATGAGGTCGGCGGCGAGGTCCTTGGCCAGCAGGCGGATGTCGGTGGCCACCTGGTCGTTGCGCGAGCGGCCGGTGTGCAGGCGTGCGCCTGCCGTGCCGATGCGACGCGTCAGTTCGCCCTCGACGGCCATGTGAACGTCTTCGTCGTGATCGTCATCCCAGGTGAAGGAACCGTCTTCAACCTCGCCCGCGATCTTCTCGAGGCCAGCCTTGATGTCGGCGAGGTCCTGCTGGGAGATGACGCCGTTTTCTGCAAGCATGGTCGCGTGGCGATCGAGCCCGCGATGTCGTGCGGGGCCATGATCTTGTCATCCTCGAGAGACGCGCCCCACTTCAGGGCGAAGTCGCTCATGCCTTCCTCGAACCTGCCGCTCCACAGCGCCATGTCATACCTCCTCAGATAGACGTTTTTGACAGCTTATCAAAGCTCAGGAGTGCCACCATCTGCCATATAGACTTCCCACGATTCAAATTCCGGGGGTAGCTCTTCTCCATCCCACGTGTCGAAGGGTGTATCGGTGTCGGACGTCGAGAGGGCGCCTCTCCAAAGTTGATCGTCGCGTAGTGTCGAGGGAAAGAGCGTGCTTCTGAGCTGCGCTTCATGCTCAGCAAAGTGTCGTTCGTTGCGCGAGCGAATGCGGACGCCGAGGCTCTTCGCAAGTCTCTTCACGCTCGCAAAGAATAGGTCCGGATTCCTGACTTCCTCATAGGTAAGTTCCACTACGTTTACACCCATATGTTCGAGAGCCTTGCGTCGCATCGAATCTTCCTGGCGCCTTGTTTCTAGCTCGTGCATTTTGCCGTGGCATTCGAGGTCGATTTTGGCCGAAGCCCAATAGAGGTCGGGGACTGATCTCTTTCTGAGGGTATATTCTTGCCCCCGTTTACTTAGCTTGATATTGGCATTGAGTTTCGGCTGTGGGAATCCATAGCCACCCAGTCTGCACGGTAGGCAGAGCAGCAGGTAAACGATGGTCTCTAGCGGAGAAGCGGAGTTGGGCGCAACAAACTTGATAGCCGCACGTGCACGCTTTGCTCCCGGGGCCGACCCGATGGTATCCAGAAAGCGGGATATCCTGCTTGGCGTGGTGAGGATGGGTCGGTCGAAGAGCGTGAGTCCGTCAAGGGCGTCGCGACGATAGGTGCCACAGAGCTCCATGCCGAGTTCAATGAGGGGAACGAGCTCGAGTTTGCGGGCCATTTGTAAGAAGAGAAACTCCGGGGAGCTTACATAAAGGTCGGTGCCAACTTTACGGAAGGACCTCTTGGGTATGAAGGTCGCCCAAACGGAAGGACTTACGCGTTTCGATCTGCCACGATCTTTCGCTTGGGGCACAAGCACGTGAAGTGGGTTGTCTGCAGTTGGTTCTGGGATGCAAAGGCCAGCAAGACTGACAAGGCTCGTGTCGCGCAGAGAAGAGACAGCGTCTTTCAAGCGTGCATGACCGATTGGCGCATCGCTTTCTTCGGCAGGAGGATTTGCGCAACGGTAGTGCTGCAACGCGGATTCCGCACACACGTAAACAGGCATCGGAAAAGCCTCCTTCGCGGGCAGAGCACCCAACTTGATGTCGTGGCGCACTTTTATACCACGTTTTTACGGTTATGCGAACCTTGTTTTAGGTAAGGGCGTCTTGAAGGTGTATTTAAAATATTGATATACGCTGCTAGCAGGGATTATAGATTCGTCAAAAATGAGATCGATGCCTATTTCAAATTTGACCTTCGCATAACCGTAAAAACGTGGTACGAAACGTCCGTTCCACATTCAGTTGGGTACAAAAAACGTCCGTTTGGGCGCTTTTGAGGCCAAAAGCGCCCAAACGGACGAAGTTAACGTGCAGGAGGCGAAGGCCCTAGTCGAAGTTCAGCTGCTCCAGGCGCTCGAAGACCACGTCGATGCGGCCCAGGAAGCTCCAGGGATCAAAGATCGCGTCAAGCTGCTCTGACGTGAGCGTGCACTCCTCGTCGGCCTCGAGACGAGCCCTCAGGTCGGCACCCTCGCGGGCTTGCTGGACGTCGTCCCACACCTGCATGGAGTTACGCTGGACGATGGCATAGGCCGCCTCGCGCGTGATGCCGGTGTCGACCAGGGCAAGCAGGACCTTGGAGGAATAGATGAGGCCGCGCGTCGACGCGAGGTTGGCCTTCATGCGCTCGGGGTAGAGCACCAGGCCGTCGATGATGCGGATGAGGCAGTGCAGCATGTGGTCGAGGGCGATGAAGCTGTCGGCGAGGGCCACGCGCTCGTTGGAGGAGTGGCTGATGTCGCGCTCGTGCCACAGGGCCACGTTGTCGAAGGCGACTTGTGCGTTGGCCTTCACGACGCGAGAGAGGCCGCAGACCTTCTCGACCGTGATGGGGTTGCGCTTGTGCGGCATGGCCGAGCTGCCCTTCTGGCCCTTGCGGAAGGGCTCCTCCGCCTCCAGGGTGTCGGTCTTCTGGTGGTTGCGGACCTCGAGGGCGATGCGCTCGCAGGTCGCGGCCGTGGTGGCCAGGACGCCGGCGAGGTAAGCGTGGTGGTCGCGGCTGATGACCTGCGTGGAGAGCGGGTCGCCGGACAGGCCGAGGTGCTCACAGACGTAGCTCTCGATGAAGGGGTCGATGGAGGAGTAGGTGCCCACGGCGCCCGAGATGGCGCCGCACGCCGTGCCCGTGCGGGCGTCGAGCAGGCGGTCAAGGTCGCGGCGCAGCTCCCAGGCCCAGCTGCCGAACTTCATGCCGAAGGTCATGGGTTCGGCGTGGATGCCGTGGGTGCGACCCACGCACACGGTGTCGCGCTCTTCGAAGGCGCGGCGACGGCAGATCTCGCCGAGCTTGCGCACGTCCTCGATGATGATGTCGGTGGCCTGGGCGAGCTGATAGCACAGGGCGGTGTCACCCAGGTCGGAGCTGGTCATGCCGTAGTGCACCCAGCGGCTCGGCTTGGGATCGCCCTCGGGCACCTCGGCATCGATGTAGCTGCCCATGTTGGTAAGGAAGGCGATGACGTCGTGGTTGGTCACGGCCTCAATCTCGTCGACCTCGGCGCGGTCAAAGCGGGCGTGCTCGCGAATCCAGGCCGCCTCCTCGCGCGTGATGCCGATCTTGCCCATCTCGGCGTGCGCTTCGCAGGCAAGCACCTCAATCTCCTGCCAGATGGCGTACTTGTTCTCGAGGGAGAAGACATGGGCCATCTCGGGACGAGAATAACGATCAATCATGCGGGCTCCTTTCGGGTGAGCCGGTAGAGGGATGCCGCAGGCGCGGCCATGGTACGCCCGTTCATTCTAGCGTCCGAACCCCGTGCACTTTGGCGCTGGGAGAATGCTTCACGCAAGAATTCTGCAGTCTGGAAAAGTGGCTGAAGCCTTGGGCTAGGTATACTGAAAGGGATAGAGAGAAAGGAAGGAAACATGTACAGCTACGACTACACTCCCGTGCGCGTCTGTCCGCGCAACATTCCGCGCAACATTCACGTTGACCTGTCCGACGACGGCAACACCATCGAGGGCGTCAGGTTTGATGGTGGCTGCAACGGCAACACCAAGGCCGTCGCCATCCTCGTCAAGGATAAGCCCGTGGACGAGATCATCTCGCTGCTCAAGGGCAACCAGTGCGGAACGCGCGGCACTTCCTGTGCCGATCAGCTGACCATCGCCCTTGCTGAGGCGCGCACTGCCGCGCAGGCGAGCAAGTAGGGCCGAACGTGCGCAGGCATCAGCTCACGCGACGCGGCTTCTTCCGCGCAACGGCAGCCACCGGTG
>CAJOKK010000154.1 GCA_905235165.1 uncultured Atopobiaceae bacterium
GCTTCGAGCTGGTGGCGCGCTGCTTTTGCGTGCGTGTGGCGGTGTGAGGAGCCGTTAGCTCACCTGCCAGAAGGGCTTCTCGGCAGCGAAGGCTTCGAGCGGGGCTAGGTAGGCGGCCTCGTCGTCATCCAGGGCTTGGCGGGCAAGCGAGAAGAGGTCCTTCTCCCAAGCTTCGAGCGTCTGGCCATAGACCTGACCCGAGAGCCCGTGTGCCTGAATCTGTGCAATTGCCTGCTCGACGTCATCTTTGCTGAGCTTCCATGTGCCGCGCGTCTGTGCGCTGTCGGGGTTCACGCCAAGGGCCTCCTCGATGGTTGCGAGCGAGTGCTCCGAGTAGAAGATTCCCTTGATGAGGGCGGTGTAGCCCATGATGGCCGGCTCGGGCAGGCTGTCGGCGGGGCGAATCTCGACGAAGCGCTTGAGGCGCACGTCGGGCCAGAACATAGAGATGAGGTGCTCAAGGTCGTCGCGCGTCATCGGTGCGTCCTCGTAGGCCTCTTCGGCGCTCGTGTCGAAGAAGGGGCGCAGGCGCTCGCCGCCCGGGTTGTCTGCTGCGGGGCGCGTAACGAAGATGGGTGGTGTGCGCAGCAGCCAATCGGCGTAGGCCGCGTAGCCGAAGCCTTCGTCGAAGACGCCGGGAACTATGCCGCAGCGCAGGTTGTCTACCTCACGCCAGAGCTGCAGGCGTCGGATGGGCGTGTGGTTCTCCTTGCCCTCAAAGACGGGGGTGTTGTCAGCGATGGCGGCAAGGATGGGGGTAAGGGCGCTGGTCATGCGCATCTTGCGAACCGCATCGGCCTCGCTTGCGTAGTCAATGGACACTTGCGTGGAGGTGGAAGCGCGCATCATGCACTTACCGTCGCTGCCGATGTGCTCGAAGTAGGCGTTCATGAAGTCGTAGCGACGCTTGGGGATGAGGGTGAGCTCATCGGCGCGTCGCGTGGGGTGGTAGCCGCCTGCCTCGAGGTGCGCTCCGTCTGTTGCGAGGATTGCGTCGACTCGATCGCGGAAGCGTCGGTAGGCCTTCTCGACGTCGGAAACGCGGGAGTAAGGTGCGACGCTGATTTCGATCTGCGCGGCTGGCTCCAAGGTGATGGAGGCGTCGTCGGCAGCGAGACCAAGAAGATCGCGATGGGCGTTAAAGGTTGCCTGGGGGTAGTCGTCGGCAAGCTGGGACAGCACGTCGCGCACGCCAAGGCGACCGTTGCTCTGTTCGTATGAGACGGGCTCGCCCGTCTCGAAGACGGGAGTGTGCTCGACTTCTACGCCGAGGAGGCCCAGGGCGCCTTCGCCCTTCTCGCCGCCACGGAAGTACTCGATGAGCCGAGCGCGATTCTGTGCCGCATAGCTTACTTGGGACATGCTGTTCCCCTTTGCTGTAAGTTACGAATGCTTCAATCCTAGCAAACTGATAGGTAAATGAAAACGCAGGGCTGGCATTGATTGCCAACTATTACCTAGTCAAAGAATAGGTAATATCCTGAGTCGAGGGTTGACTGTCTTCCGCTACGGGCTTCAGCGATGAACTTGCCTTGCATAACGCGTTTCGTACCACGTTTTTACGGTTATGCGAAGGTCGGTTTTCCCAATGCAGTTGATTACATTATTTATGTAAGTAAAAGCGCAGGTAGAAGCTATATCAAGTGTTGCTCTACCAGCCGAAAAGGGCCTATACGGAAAACAAGGTTCGCATAACCGTAAAAACGTGGTACGAAACGTGTCTCCAAGGGGTTGTGGACAGGCAAAATTGTCCCAAATACCAAATGTGACCCAAGATAACGTGCAGGGGAGGGGGCGACCGGCCGACCGGCTCACGCGTTGGGGCGACGAATCTGCAGCCGGACCTGGTGGGAAGAGACTTTGTTGCCAGCTACGGGTTCAGATGAACAGAAAATACCTGCGGAAGCTTGGGGAAGAACATCGCATACGACGCGTTGGCGCCAGCAAAAATGGCCATCGGGAGGTACAGGCTAGTAATGGCTGATTACCGAGCGCCTTCTGCTAGGTGATTCTGGTAAAAGGCTTCTTCGACTTCTTCTTCCGTCATGGGCTTAAAGCTGTGTGGGTCTATCTGGATGCCATAATGGCGAACTGCATCACCAAAGGCGTACTCCGATTGATTGAAGGCCGCGAGTTTTAGTGCTCGGGCATCGCTCGGATTGAGACTGGCCTCAGCAAAGGTGTTGTCTCCAGCCCCTTTAAGCGAACCGCTCATGCGAACGTTTAGCTGAGTCATCGTTTGGTTCATGATTGCCCCCTTTGTATAGCAAGTATAGCGACCTAAAATGGGTGATTGGGCAAAGCCGTAATCGCTTCACTTTCGAGCACGTGATGCTCTGCGTCCCCTTAGCGTCGCTTGCTAGGACTTGAGGACGGTTCTCGGAGTGCAGACGGCCATTACCAACCCGTACGCCATGGAGCATGGTTTCGAGTTTAGCGAGGAGACAATCGGACGCTTTACTGAGTTCTCTGGGGCCATCGACAAGTTAATGTTGGAGGGCACACGGAACGTGATCTGCGGCGAAAACTAGTACGGCTGAAATCGAGACATAAGAAAAGCCCGACGCATCGGGCTTTCCCAGACGTCGGCCGAAGCCTTTCGCCACTATTGTCTGTATTCTACCATGCTCTTCTAGCTTTTAATCTCCCACTCAGTCATTGCTCACAAACTGGCGGAGGGCGGTCAACTTGCCCCTTGCTGTGGTCTTGATGATCCTCGAGAACACGTTGAAAGGAAGCTCTGTGCGATACCGCTCGATGATGGTCTCGTATCCGGTGATGAGCTGTCTGCATTCCGTCTTGGTGAAGCCCATGCGGCACATGAGGTAAACAAGCAGAACGACGTAGTCGGTTATGTCGGTAAAATCGACCTTGCCTACTCCTGTCTCCTGCTTGAGCAGCTGCGATACGCCCGTGTTGATTGCGCCCGACTGGAAACGCACGTCGAGCACCACACCGTTGTGTGCGATTGCGTTGCGAAAGTCTTTGAGTGCGAAGATGATGTCCTTGAGGCGTAGTTCAGAATCCAGATTGGTGGGCATGCCAAGATCGCGTACGATGACCGTCTTCACACATTGCCAACAGCATCGAGTTCACGAAGAACTGCATGGGAACTTGACGTCGTGGCAGGCGACGACAAGTAGTTAGTCAATCCGCTTCGCAGCCTTCCCAAGCAAACACGTCCTCGCGTTCGGCATCCGCTGTTCGTTCTTCTCGAATCCATTGCGCGGTATCCT
>CAJOKK010000155.1 GCA_905235165.1 uncultured Atopobiaceae bacterium
ATGCAAGAAAGCCGAGGAGCTTGGCATTGATTTGCGAGCGTTCGAGGTGAAGTAGAGCTTCTTCAAATCAACTACGAAATTCGTGCGTCTCCCACAAAGCACCGGGGTTGTTAAAACGCTCACGGGTTCGTTTAATCTAGCGCTCTAACGCTCTGGTGCGTTTCCTATATGACAATGGAAGTCAACGATTGGCTGCCGAGGATGCAATCGTGGACGTTCCTCGGAAGTTACGAGAGGACGGGGACAAGCTGATGAGAAATCACGTGGCCAGTTCGATGACACGGAACCGGCAGGGGACGTCGACGCTCTAAAGCGCTTGGCTTACGGCGGTGGTCTTGCCCGTCTGGCGTGGCCCGATGAGGATTTGCATGAAGCGGCGAGGCTCGTTCACGCGTTCGACGAGCGTGCCAACGATATCGCGCTGGTACATGGGATCCCTTTCCCGAAAAGAGCATATGGCCATAATTGCTCCCAAATTTGGGAGATAAGCTCGCAAATTTGGGAGCTTACGGCAGAATCGGCAACCGTAGAGCCAAAAAAGGTCGAGCATTATCTTCGAATGTGTTCTCGCCAGGCTAAACGACCTACACAACATGGCTATTCGCGTATAAGAACATTCGTTCTCCTTTGCCAATGGTAGTAGACTAGCAGTACCTGTATCTACGGCCAGGGTGGGAGGTGATTCCATCGTCATCCGCGGTGCGCGCGAGCACAACCTGCGCGACGTCGACGTCAAGATACCGCGCGACAAGCTCGTGGTGATTACGGGCCTTTCGGGTTCGGGCAAGTCGAGCCTTGCCTTCGACACCATCTACGCCGAGGGCCAGCGCCGCTACGTGGAGTCGCTTTCGTCCTATGCGCGCATGTTCTTGGGCCAGATGGACAAGCCCGATCTCGACAGCATCGACGGCCTGAGCCCAGCTGTCTCGATCGACCAGAAGACCACCAGCCGAAATCCGCGTTCCACGGTGGGCACCGTTACCGAGATTTATGACTACCTGCGCCTGCTCTTCGCCCGCGTGGGCACGCCTCACTGTCCCGAGTGCGGCCGCGTCATTGAGCGCCAGACCACCGACCAGGTTGCCGATAAGGTCCTCGCCCATGCCGAGGGTCGTCGTGCCTACGTGCTCGCGCCGGTGGTGCTCGGCCGCAAGGGCGAATACACCAAGCTCTTCGAGGACCTGCGCCGCGAGGGCTTCAGCCGCGTGCGTATCGACGGAGAAGTGCGCGAGTTGGGTGACGAGGAGATCCGCCTTGCCAAGAACTTCAAGCACACCGTCGAGGTGGTGGTCGACCGCATCGTGGTGCGCAAAAACAGCCTGGGTCGCATCGCCGAGGCGGTGGAGCAGGCCACCAAGCTCGCCTCCGGTCGCGTGGGCTTCTTCCTCTTGGCCGACCGCGACGATCCCGAGGGCCATCCCGAGGAACTGCTGCAGTATTCGCTGGCGCTCGCTTGTCCGGAGCATGGCCACTCCATCGACGACCTGCAGCCGCGCGACTTCTCCTTCAATGCTCCCTATGGCGCTTGCCCCGATTGTGACGGCATCGGCACGCGCCGCATCGTCGACGCCGAGGCCCTCATTGAAGACCCCACGGCCTCGGTGGAAGACGGCGTCTTCGGCTCCATCTTCAGCCACTCCAACTACTACCCGCAGGTCTTCAACGCGGTGGTGCGCCACCTGCACGAAGACCCCGCGACCCCATGGGAGAAGCTGCCCAAGAAGGTGCAGAACGCCCTGCTTGACGGCCTCGGTTCCACCAAGGTGCGTGTTGACTACCACACGCGCGACGGCCGCGACACGCACTGGTTCACCACCTTCGGCGGCGTGCGTTCGATTCTTTTCGACAAGTACCAAGAGACGAACTCCGACTCCATGCGCACCCAGCTGGAGAAGTACATTCGCGAGGTGGAGTGTCCCAGCTGCCACGGTGCTCGTCTGAAGCCTGAGTACCTCGCCGTTACGGTGGGTGACAAGAACATCCAGGAGGTATGCGAGCTCTCCTGCCGCGATTGCCTGGACTTCTTTGAGCACCTCGAGCTCACGGAGCGTCAGCACCTCATCGGCGCCGCCATCGTGAAGGAGATCGTGGCGCGTCTGCGCTTCATGGTCAACGTGGGTCTCGACTATCTCACGCTCTCGCGCGCTGCCGCCACCCTTTCCGGTGGCGAGGCCCAGCGTATCCGTCTGGCCACGCAAATCGGCGCGGGCCTCATGGGCGTGCTCTATATCCTCGACGAGCCCTCCATCGGCTTGCACCAGCGCGACAACGACCGTCTCATCGACACCCTCAAGCGCCTGCGTGACCAGGGCAATACCGTCATCGTGGTCGAGCATGACGAAGACACGATCCTCGCGGCCGACTACGTTATCGACATGGGCCCGGGCGCGGGCGAGCGCGGCGGTGACATCGTGGCCGCGGGCACGCCGGCCGAGATCGAGCACAATCCCGATTCGCTGACGGGCGCCTACCTCACGGGCAAGCGCATGGTCGAGCTTCCCGAGAAGCGCCGCAATCCCCGGCGTGGCGCGCTCAAGATCTCGGGTGCTACAGCGAACAACCTCAAGAACGTCACCGCCAAGATCGAATTCGGCACGCTCACCGTCGTGACGGGCGTCTCGGGTTCGGGCAAGTCGTCGCTTGTCACCGACACCCTCGCCCCGGCGCTCACCAATGCCGTGCAGCGTTCCAAGCGCATAGTCGGCCCCTACAAGAAGCTTGAGGGCGTAAGCGAGATCGACAAGGTCATCGACATCGACCAGTCACCCATCGGCCGTACGCCGCGCTCCAACCCGGCCACCTACATCGGCCTCTGGGACGACCTGCGGGCACTCTATGCTTCCACGCCAGAAAGTCGCATGCGCGGCTACGGTCCCGGTCGCTTCTCCTTCAACGTCAAGGGCGGTCGCTGCGAGGCCTGCAAGGGTGATGGCCAGATCAAGATCGAGATGAACTTCCTGCCCGATATCTACGTGCCCTGCGAGGTCTGCAACGGACGGCGCTACAACCGCGAGACCCTCGAGGTCACCTACCACGACAAGACGATCGCCGACGTGCTCGACATGACGGTGACCGAGGCGCTGGCCTTCTTTGGGAACGTCCCGCGCATCAAGAAGAAGCTCCAGACCCTTTACGACGTGGGTTTGGGCTATATCCATCTGGGCCAGAGCTCCACCACGCTCTCTGGCGGCGAGGCGCAGCGCGTCAAGCTCGCCAAGGAGCTGCATCGCCAGCAGACGGGCAAGACCTTCTACATTCTCGACGAGCCCACCACGGGCCTGCACTTCGAGGACGTGCGCCAGCTCGTGCTCGTTTTGGAGAAGCTCGTCGACGCGGGCAACACGGTGCTCGTGATCGAGCACAACCTCGACGTCATCAAGATGGCCGACCGCGTGATCGACCTCGGTCCCGAGGGCGGCGACGGGGGTGGCACGATCGTGGCCTACGGCACGCCCGAGCAGGTGGCCGAGGTGGGGGAGAGCTACACGGGCCGCTACCTCGCACGCGTGCTCGAGCGTGACCGTGAGCGCATGTCCAAGCGCCCGGATGACAGGGGGAAGGTCGCGTCCTCGAAGGAGGAGAGCCATGGCTAAGCGCGCACGTCTCCAGAAAACCAACGCCCTGCGCGAGCTCGAGCGGGCGGGGATTGCCTTTGAGCCCTTCGAGTACCCGGTGGACGGCGACAACGTCGAGCGTGGCTATGGCGCGCATGTGGCCGAGATGCTTGGGGAAGATCCGGCCTGTTCCTTCAAGACGCTCGTGATGGTTACGCCCTCTGGCGGGCACGTCGTATGTTGTGTTCCCGTCGAGGAAGAGGT
>CAJOKK010000156.1 GCA_905235165.1 uncultured Atopobiaceae bacterium
TCTCGTTGAGGGTGTCCTCTACGAGTGCCCCGTCGCGCAGGCGCAGGACGTGATGGCTCATATGCCGAATTGCATCGTTGTGCGTGACGATGACCATCGTGCAGGAGTATTCGCGGTTCACCCGTTCGAGCAGCTCCAGAATCTCCTTGGACGTATGGTAGTCAAGGGCTCCCGTCGGCTCGTCGCACAGAAGCAAGCTGGGATTCTTCACGAGCGCGCGGCCAATCGCGCAACGCTGCTGCTGGCCGCCGGACACCTGATTGGGAAACTTGTTGCGATGCTCCCAAAGGCCTAGCGTCTTGATGAGGTCGTCTATCGGCAGCGAGTCTGAGGAGAGAAACTGCGTCACCTCGATGTTCTCCCGGACGGTGAGGTCGGGGACGAGGTTGTAGAACTGGAAGATGAATCCCAGCTCACGCCGGCGATACTCCACAAGCCCACGGTCGCGGAGCGTCGTGATGTCGGTGTCGCCCACGATGATGGATCCGGCATCTGCGGGCTCGAGCCCTCCCAGCATGTTGAGAAAGGTCGACTTGCCGCTGCCCGAGGGACCAAACAGAACGCAGATCTCGCCGCGGTTCATTGTGGTGGTGATGCCCTTCAGGACCTCGGTCCGGGCCTCCCCGCTCCCGTAGCTCTTGACGAGGCCCTCTATGGAGACGAACGGCCTCGCCTTCTTCTGTGTCGTCATATCAATCAAGTCCTGTACTATCTATCCGATTTGCTCGGTCTTGTAGACGAAGCGCACCGAGCCACTCTGCCCGTCCGCCTTCCCAGCGAAGTTGTCGTAGCGTTCTGCTGCGTCACGGAGGGAGTCGAGACGCCCACGCAGGTCGTCGGTGTCAACATCCAGCTGATTGAGCGAGTCGACCAGCTCGCTGATGCCCTGGTCATCGAACGTGATAAGACCGTCTGTCAGCTGCTGCGAACCCTCTGCGGCCCTCCGAAGCGCCTCGGTGAGCTGAGCAGCCCCTGTGCCAAGCTGGCCAGCGCCATCGACCAGCTGAGGTGCTGCGAGGGCAAGCTGGTCGACGCCGCCCGCCAGCTCGCCAGCGCCACCCGAGAGCTGACCTAGGGTCCAAGCGAGGGAAGAGATGCCTGAATCAAGCTGCTCAGAACCTGTCGCCACACCAGTGAGAACTCCTTGGCAGGCGACAAGGCCACCCTCCGCTTCCGAGAGCGCCGCATCGATCGTTGAAAGGTCCTCGAGCGCAGAACCTGATTCGACAATTTCCCCGGCACGCTTCCTAAGCGTCTCTGCAGAGTCGTCGAGCGTGGCAATGTCTTGCGAGATGCTCTCGGGCACATCCGTGTTCATGGCTTCTAGGCCCGATGCAGCTCCGTCAAGACGAGACCCCACGCCTCCTAGGTCGGCATCGGCATTGGCAAGGCTCTCGTTCGCTGCTGCGAGGACCCCCTGCGCTTCTTCGATTGCCTGAATCTGTTCGTCACTCATTCCCTCCGTGGAGATCGAACTGAGTAGCGCTGACGCCTCGCCCAGCGATGAGGAGGCGTCAGTAAGGCTTACCGAGGCATCACCGAGCAGTCCAGACGCCGTGCCAACTGCTTCGGATACGGCAGCCTTGCCTTCCTCAATTCCCTGACCGTAGGTCGTAAGCTCTTGGTTTGCATGCTCGGCGGCACCTTGCGCCTCGACAACGGCGGTTTGGGCGTCGCCAACTGCCGTGCGAATGCTCGAGGGACTCTCTAAGGTCGTCCTGAGGGAGCCCGCCGCCACAGTCGCGCTCTCTACTGAGGATTGGACAGCCCCGACCACCTCGAGACCCTCGGCTGCACCGTCGTTGAGCTGCCCTGCGCCGCTGGCAAGCAGCGGCACGAATTCCCCAGCTTCGGTCAGACCGTCGGCAAGTGCGTACGTGCCGGACGAGAGGCCGCCGAGCCCTGTCGGCAGCTGCCCGAGCGCCTTCTGCAGCGCACCTGCCCCACCACCCAAACTCTGGCTTCCGTCCGCAAGCTGTTGCAATCCACCAGAGAGCTCTCCCGAGCCGTCGATGAGAGCATCGACGGCTTCTTCGAGGGAGCTGGTCCCCTCACCAATGTCTCCGAGTCCTAGGCCGAAATCATTCGTGTCGAGGTCGGTGAACAACTCTGGCGTCACGATGGTGTAGATCGGGCCGAGGGAGAAGTCCTGGACATCGGCCGAGATCGAGAGATGTTCCGGAAGATCGAGGTCGATATCGAGGCCTGAGTCTTCGAGTCTCAGGCTCTCCTCAAGGCCTGGCATGGCAAGACCAACCACGGCGAGCGATCCCTTGTCCTCAACGACTCTGCCGTTTTCGACCTCTACATCAGAGAAGACGTCACCGTCGAGAAACGCCACGGTCATGCAGACGAAGGGGGTCGACGGGGCGTCCGCATCCTTGCTCAAGCCCGCGCCGAGTGCATAGTCCATACGTATGTCGAGATGACCCGTGGCCCCGGCGAGCTCGTTGGGCTGCATCTCCCGGCCATCCAGGCGGTAGCTCACCGTAATGTCTACGGGCGGTCTAGCATCACTCGTCCCCTTGTAGCTCACCGACTTCCCACCCGTCGACCACGTTATCGCCTGTCCGTCACCACGCGTAAAGGACTGCTCCCCATCGACAGCGACGATGTCACGAAGTTCCGAGCGATCCCTGACCGTAGGCGCACCGGAGGCGTTGGCAAGCACCTCGTCAACCGTAACGGACCGCACGGTTCCGCTGGCATCAGTCTGGACGTGCACGGTCTCGGACTTATCAGCCCCGGTAGCAGCAATGGCTGGGGTGGGCAGAGCCGTGGCGACAGCCAGGGCTGCAGCGGTGAGCACGCAGCCGAGGCATTTACCCGTTTGGAGAAAGCTTCGCATGATCGCTCCCATCGACGAACGGTTCCCTACAAGTTTGTTAGATAGGGATTTCTTTTCTATCGAAGCCACCACATATCGGCGGTGGCGTGACTACCCGTATGCGCTCCTCGGTACTACTCGTCGATTCCGTGCTCGTTGAAAGAAAGAGGCAGACCCACGGAATCAGACGACTGTGTGTCGGCCCCCTACCCCGTCTACCGCGCCCTTACAACACGAGCATCGCCACGTGATACACCACGCAGCTTATGCACAGTGCCAAGCAGAAGTAGAAAAGGCTGATGAGCACGGTCCACTTGGTCGAGTGCGTCTCGGAGTGAGTCGCTCCCACCACCATCACGCAGGGAATGTTGAACATGAGCGCGGAAAGG
>CAJOKK010000157.1 GCA_905235165.1 uncultured Atopobiaceae bacterium
TCAAGCCGAATTTTAGTTATCACGTAGTTATCACGTAGTTGCCTTCTAGTTGCCTATCGGCTATTGCTTTCTGTTATCCTTGGACATGAAAACGAGGGTTGGAGGTGCTGTGGGAACTCAGGAAATCATGGAGCTCATCTACTCTCTTGCCGGCTTTCCTGATGAGACGGAATGGATTGAGTTTAAGGAAGGCAACAGCGATCCGATTCGTATTGCTCGTGACCTGTCGGCGCTTGCCAATTCCGCTGCGTTTCTTGGCAAGGAGTATGCCTATAAGGTGTGGGGACTCGAGGACGGTTCGCACAAATTGGTAGGCACGAGTTTCCGCAACCTCAAGGCGCACGGGAAGGGCAGCCAGCCTTTGGGTATCTGGTTGCGAAACGCGCTATCTCGAAATGCAAGCTACGAATTTGTGAGCTGTGATCATGATGACAAGCATTTTGAGGTTCTGAAGATTCGTGCGGCGACTGCGCAGCCCGTTTATTACGACAAGGATGCGTATATCCGTGAGGGAAGCAGTTCTTGTCGCCTTGAACCGGGCTCCGCGAAAGAGGCCGAATTATGGCGCAGGCTGCAACGAGAGGGCTATGAGTTGCGCGCTGCGCGTGAGGACGTTGACGAGAGTGAGATCTCAGAACTCCTTGATATCGATGTCTACTATCGGCTGCTTGGACTCAGGCGGCCACACGATTTGAAGAATACCCTTAACCCCCTTCTTGAGCAGCGTCTCCTCAAACAACAAGATAATGGCCGTTACGCCATTACGAACTTGGGTGCCCTGCTGATTGCTCGACAGCTCAGTTCATTTATGGGTTTGGGCAAGCGCGCTCTTCGTGTGGTTCGCCACGAGGGAAAGGGCAATTTCAAGATCATCGAGGACCGCCGCTTTGATTGCGGCTACGCTATTGCGCTTCCCGAGGCGCAGGAATTTATCATGTCGAGCATCCCGTCGAACGAGACGCTCGATGGCGCCTTCCGGCGCATTGAATATTCGTATCCGGAGGCGGCAATTCGTGAGTTGCTATCCAACGTGATCATGCATCAAGATCTGAGCGATTCGACTGCAGGCCCCACGGTGGGCATCTACGAGAATCGTATTGAGTTCTCTAATCCTGGTATGCCGCTCGTTCCCGTTGAGCGCCTTCTCAACGCTCGGCCAAGGACGCGCAATCCTGTGTTGGTAGACATCATGAGGCAGATGGACCTCTGCGAAGAGGACGGAACGGGCTGGGATATCGCCGTTGACGCATGCGAGTCTGCCAACCTTCCTGCTCCGCAAGCGGAGTGTTACGAAGAGCTGGGAACGAAGGTTACGCTTTTCGGAGGGCGCGCCTACCAGAGGATGACAAAGGCGGAGCGCAAGAACGCTGTCTATTGGCATGCTTGCCTGCTTTACGCGCAGGGGGAGTCTATGAGCAATCAGACCTTGCGTGAGCGTTTTGGACTCGATGGCGCTCGAAAGAACGTTGTCGCGCTCTCACGCCTCATTCGTGAATGTGTGCTCGACGGTCTCATTCGCGAGGAGGATGAAGAGGCGTCTGACAAGCTCAAACGCTATGTGCCCTATTGGGGTTAGAAAAAGAGCCCTGTTTCTTTAACATGCGGCATCGGCTTCGTAAAAGTCTGTGGCCCCGCCGTGCGAAATAGCGACATCGGCGAGCTCCCGCTCGCCTTCATTGTCGGGCGTTTTAGTTGCCTCAGAATCACAAATCGGGAGGTCCCTGTTCTCTGCCATTTTAACGACAAGGACTCTACCTGCGATTTTGTCAAAACAGGCAAAAGGCTCAAGCCGAATTTTAGTTATCACATAGTTGTCTTTTAGTTGCCTATTACACCCCTTTGAAGCAAAAAAGCGAGGGGCCTGCAACATCTGTCGCAGGCCCCTCGCAGGGGAAAGAGATGCCGAACCTAAACGGCTAGCTCAGAACACTCAGCAGCCAGTCGACGTCATCGGTGGTGCGCATCTTCTCGACGACTTCCTCGTCCTCGAGTGCGCGTGCGACGTTGGCCAGCACCTGGAGATGCTCGCCGCCGGCGCCGGCGATACCGAAGACCAGGTAGGCCTTCTCGTCGCCCCACTGCACGCCGTCAGGATACTGATGCAGGGTGACGCAGGTCTTCTTGACGGAGTCCTTGGCCTCGTTCGTGCCGTGCGGGATGGCAACGCCCAGGCCCATGTAGACCGACTGGACCTTCTCGCGCTCGAACATGGCGTCGATGTAGGAGTCGTCAACGGCGCCGTGAGCCTTGAGCAGCTCACCGGAGGCACGGATGGCCTCTTCCTTGGTGACCGACGGGCAACCAAGCTTGATGCCGTCGCGATCGATCGCGATGCTGGGCTCGGAGCTCTCTTCGCTCTTCTCGGTGACGTGCTCGGCGGTCGTGTCGCCAACGCCAGCCTCGGCGTGCGTGGAGACGAGCGACTCGTACAGGCCGTCAAGGCCGGGGTCAGACAGGAAGTTGTTGATGACGACGAACTGCGCGTTCGGAGCGCTCTTCTTGGCACGCTCGGCAAGGTTGGCCTGAACGACGACGATCTTGGCGTCTCCGGGAACCTCGTCCACGGAGGCGTGCTCGACGATGACGTCGGGACGGTCAAGCTTGATGCGGTTGCGGAAGCGGGTAGCGCCCATGGCGGAGGAGCCCATGCCAGCGTCGCAAGCGAAGATGATCTTGTCGCCGAACTCGCTGGAGACTTCCACAGGCGTGCCGCTCTTCATGGAGTCAACAGCCGTCTGAGCGGAGGCAAGGTCGCCAACCTCGGACGTGCGGACGATCGGGGAGGCAACGAGGAAGGAAACGCCAGCACCGATAAGCACGCCGATGATGTTGAGCAGCAGCTTACTGCTGGGGGACATGGCGATGAAGGCGATGATGGAGCCAGGCGAGGCGGGGCCGACCAGGCCGCAGTTGAAGATTGAGAACCACAGGATGGAGCAGAAGTTACCAATCATGGGAGCGATGATAACCTTGGGGTTCATGAGAACGTACGGGAAGTAGATCTCGTGAATGCCGCCGAAGAAGTGAATGATCACAGCGCCGGGAGCGGACTGACGAGTGGTCTCGTCCTTGCAGAAGAAGCAGTAGGCGAGAAGGACGCCCAGGCCAGGCCCGGGGTTGGACTCGAGCATGTACATGATGGACTGGCCGGCAACCTTGGTCTGCTCGGTTGCGATGGGCACGAAGACGCCGTTGCCGATGGCGTTGTTG
>CAJOKK010000158.1 GCA_905235165.1 uncultured Atopobiaceae bacterium
GCACCGTCTACGCTGAGGGCGGCCCCTACGCTGCTGGCATCGGCGGCACCTTCAACTACGACGCCGGCACCATCATCATCGACTCTTGCGCCAACGTCATTGCCCTCGGCGGCTACGAGGCTGCCGGCATCGGCGGCGGCTGGAACGGCACCGCCAAGGACGTCACCATCAATGGCACCGTCGCGACCGAGGGCGGCTGCAAGGTCATCTCCTACGATCGCGGCCAGGGCCACACCGAGAATGTAATCGCTCAGAACAACGCTCCGGGCGTCGGCAGTGGCAACTTCTACAGCGCGCAGAATGGTGTGGACTGCTTCGGAATCAAGCTTGGTGAGAATGCCAAGGTTACTATCAAGCAGCCCGGTGTCGACGACGCCCAGGCCATCGGCGCCGGCCGCAACGCCTTCATGGGCGAGATCAGCCGCGGTGGCAATGTCTTCTTCACGACGAACGACATCCGCTAAGGTTTCTGCTTCCTGTTCGTAGAAATCGCAGAGAGGGGTTCGACTCCGTGTCGGACCCCTCTTTCTTTATACCGGGTGGTCCAGTTGCCGTGGTCCCCCCTTGGCTCATTCATTGGTCACCGGTAGCTGACTCACTCCGCTCCCCAGTCCTTCTCACCTGCGGCGTAGGCGAGAAGGCCATGGCGAATGCGCTCGGTTACCATGTCGAAGGTCGTCGAGAAGAAGGCGTCGTCGAGCATGCGGTAAGCGGGCGTGCCGAAGACGCGATGCTCGATGTTGCTGGAGATAATGTTCTCCATCACGGTTTGGGTGGCGTACATGTCGCGCTCTTCGAGAGGGTACTGCTCAAAGGCGGCGCACTGGCGCAGGACCTCCTTGGTGATGTGCGGTGCACGATGGATGTCGCGCGTGCGCCCGAAGAGGTCGAAGTCACCCTGCTTCTTGATGCGAGTCGGGTTGCCCGAAGGGATGTTGTGCTCGCGGAAGAAGCGATTTGACTGCTGGTTGTATACGTGGTCGGCCACGAGGTGCGCCCATGCGCCGAGTACGAGGTCGCTCACCGTCCCGTCCTCTGAGGGTTGGCCGTAACATTCGAAGAACTCCCCATAGCGCGGTTCCGGCACGAAGGTCGGGTCGGCAAAGTGTGTCTCTCTGTAGGGAATCTTGCGCGAGACGTTGGGCACCATGTAGCCCACATAGATGTCGGGCAGCAGGTTTCCCAGAAGAAAGGCGTCAACGTCGCGGATGCCCAGGGCGCTTGCCCCGTCCGTGTTCAGAAGGCGCTCGGCTTGAGCGGTATGTATGTTCCAGCTTGGCATAGTGGGTATGGTAGCATTGCCGAAGGCTTACTCCGGCGAATTTGCACGACGTGCACGTAGAGTGTGAATACGTCGCGCTATCTATCGACGCAAGAAGGAGCATGTATGGCTGACTTTCGTGTTGAGCACGATTCGATGGGCGAGATGCATGTGCCCGCTGATGCCCTTTGGGGCGCCCAGACGCAGCGTAGCTACGAGAACTTTCGCATTGGAACCGAGACGCAGCCAGAAGGTATCATCTCGGCTTTCATGCAGCTCAAGAAGGCGGCGGCTCTGGCGAACGTCGAGCTGGGGACGCTCGATGCGGCTGTGGGTGAGGCCATCTGCGCTGCCTGCGACGAGGTCTTGGCCGGATGCCATGCCGATCAGTTCCCGCTGAAGGTGTGGCAGACCGGATCTGGCACGCAGTCGAACATGAATGCCAACGAGGTCATCGCCACGCGCGCTAACCAGATTGCTGCCGAGAAGAACCTTTCGCTTGCGGCTCCGATTCATCCCAACGACCACGTCAACCGCTCGCAGAGCTCGAACGACACCTTCCCGACCGCCATGCACCTGGCGGCGGTGCTCGCGGTGCGCACCCAGCTCATCCCTGCGGCGCAACAGCTGATCGAGACCTTCAAGCGCCTCGAGCACGAAAACGAGGGCGTGGTCAAGAGTGGTCGCACGCACCTGCAGGATGCCGTGCCCATTTCCTTCTCACAAGAGATCTCGGGTTGGCGTGGCATGCTCGAGACGGGTGTCGAGGCGCTCGATGCGAGCTTGCCCATGCTGAGCCGCCTTGCGCTGGGAGGCACCGCCGTCGGCACGGGCCTGAACGCCCCGGAGGGCTTTGACCTGCTCGTTGCCGACAAGCTGAGCGAGCTGACGGGCCAGCCCTTCGAGACCGACCCGAACAAGTTCCATGCCCTTACGGCCAAGGATGCCCTTGTCTTCAGCCATGGCGCGGTCAAGGCCCTTGCCGCCAACGCGATGAAGATCGCCAACGACGTTCGCTGGCTCGCGAGCGGCCCGCGCCTGGGCCTGGGCGAGATTCGCATTCCCGAAAACGAGCCGGGTAGCTCCATCATGCCGGGCAAGGTCAATCCCACGCAGTGCGAGGCGCTGACCATGGTAGCCGTGCAAGTGATGGGAAACGACGCTGCGATTGGCTTCGCGGCCAGCCAGGGCAACTTCGAGCTCAACGTCTTCATGCCGGTCATTGCCTACAACTACCTGCAGTCGGTCCGCCTGCTTGCCGACGCGCTGCGCTCCTTCGACGAGCACTGCGCTTCGGGTATCGTGGCTGACCGCGAGCGCATGCATGACAACCTGCACCACTCGCTCATGCTCGTTACCTGCCTCAATCCTTATATCGGCTACGAGAACGCCGCCCGAGTGGCACATAAGGCCTTTGAGGAAAACGTCAGCCTGAAGGAGGCTTGCGTTGCCCTAGGCTATCTCACACCCGAGCGCTTTGACGAGGTTTTTCGTCCTGAGGAGATGGTGTAGAAGCCTGCCAGGAGCAACACGAGCGTTACCAGCATGTTTGTCTGTCTAACCAGGAGGTCGTCATGACGTGGTACGAAAAGTCCGTTGCCTATCAGATCTATCCGCTCGGTTTGACCGGTGCGCCCTATGAGAACGACGGTGTTCCCGAGCATCGCTTGCTGCAGCTCATCGACAACGGCTGGATTGACCACATGGCCAAGCTCGGCGTGGGCTGCCTCATTCTCAACCCGGTCTTCCAGAGCGAGGCCCATGGGTACGACACGATTGACTATCGTATGGTTGACGTTCGTCTTGGTGATCACGAAGACTTGCGCAAGGTGGTGGACGCCTGTCATGAGAAGGGCGTCCGCGTGCTTCTCGACGG
>CAJOKK010000159.1 GCA_905235165.1 uncultured Atopobiaceae bacterium
AAGCCGGCTATGGTGAAGGCAACGATGTGAGTGCGTGAGTGCGTGTGAGCTCTGCGTTGGCGAACGCCCATGCATACCTCCTAAGGAGCTGTACAGACGCACAACATTATACTTCTCGTACTAGGTGGTGGTACGAGGTTCGTAATGTGTACAGATTTACGCATCTCGCAGGGATTTTGCCGATACCAAGGGAAATGTGGCCTCGTCTTGTTTGCTAGTCCAGGATGCGGTAGAGCTGCAGGTTGCCTTCTCGAAGGATGAGCTCAAAGCCGGGGGTTGAGGGGTTGATCGCCTCGATGCCCCTGAAGAACTCGGGCCTCCAGTACCACTGTAGGAAGGAGTCCTCCGGGGTGCCCACATCAAGGCGGATGACGTAGCGTGCGCCAATCTTCTTGACGGCCTGCTTGACGGTGGGGTTCGTTGCGATTTCGCAGAGTCGCTTGCGGATGATGTAGCTCTCGGCGGTTTCGTTGCGGGGGTCGTATCCCCAGCGGCTGCGATAGTAGCAATGCAGGTCATCGACGCCATAAGAAAGGAGCGAGCCGTCAAGGGAGTAGTTTATGACTAGGTCGTCCCCTACGATGCTCTTCGCTTCCTTCGCGAACGCACGCTCCTCCTCATTGAGTGGGGCGTTGAGGTTGTACTTCTCCTTCACGTCGCTTCTGAAGGCGCTGAACGCCCCCTTGTAGGACATGACTCCGGGGATGGAGAAGCTCGGCAAAAAGGTGGCGACCAGCAAGACGCCAGCCACGAGGCAGGAAAGCACCTGCTTGGGATAGGCCGAGACCTGTCTCTCCTTGAGTTTCTGCTGGAACTTTGCGAGGAGCCATTGCGCCATCTGGTAGAGTCCCACGGTTTCGAGCGGAGCGGCAACGATGGTTGCCGTCGCGGCCAGGCGGCAAGGGTCGGTGTACCAGAAGCCGCCCATCAGGTGCTTCAGCGCACCTTCCGTGCTGATGCAGACGAAGCAAATAAGGTAGGCGAAGGCATAGGAGACGGGGAGCCACCAAAGGCTGCGGTCACGAGTGAGCTTGATGCAGCCCATGATCAGTGCGGCAGCTACGACGGGTTGTGCCATGAGCCTCAGGTCAAGAAAGCCGTGCGCATAGGCGAGGCTGGTCACGTTGAAGAAGGCTTGCCAGGGGTTGACGATGGCGGGCCAGTTGTAACTGCAGACTCCGATGAGGGGAGGAGAAAAGCGAAGGATGGTCCAGATGAGGGCGAAGAAGAAAGCCGTGGCGAAGAAGCGCTGCGAACTCGTTGTGGGATGAGAGAAGAGGCTGACGTCTACCGTCGACGCGACCCAGCACAGGTAGGGGATGAGAAGGACGGCCCCGGTGAAGATCGTGTTCGGGTGTGTGAGGGTTAATCCGATTCCACATGCGAGCAGGCCAAGGATGCGCCCCAAGACTCCCTGTGACTTGAAGGTGTCGGGGGCGGCTGCGTAGATGAACAGCGCTTCCACTGCCGGGAGGCAGGCGAGGCCACAGAGGTTGGGGAAGAGCGGGCCAAAGACAAGGAAGGTCCAGGGGTAGGCAACGATGCACATGCAGCCGAGGGCGCCAATGGGAAGTAGCTCACGACGATCCTTAAACAGGGTGCTGAGCAGCGCGAGCATTGAAAGCGGATAGACCAGGCAGGCAAACACGTATTGGCTGGCGTTGATGGCGAGGGGGACGCTGCGTCCTCCCAGCATGACAACGAGTGAGCACAGGGTGTGCCAGGCACAGGGATAGAACTCGACGTCGTTGATCGGTGCGATGTCAGAGATGTCCTGGTAGATGCTGGCGTGAAGAGAAGAGAACTTGTGGGAGTCGACGAAGGCCTGTATTTGCAGGGCATGCTTGGACAAGTCTTCAGACTGGAAGATCGCGTCTGCCGAGGGGAGTGCCTGCAAAAAGACGATGGCTCCGATTGCCAGGCCAAAGCCGGCATAGAGGGCGAAGTGGGACCAGCTGACCTGCGGTAGCTCGACCTCCTTGGGATGGAGGAAGCGCATGATGAGGGCAAGGAGGGCGAGAACGCAGAGGGGAATCCAGAAGACATTCTGGGTCGTTGCGGGTATGCCCTTCGCGCAGAGGGCTTCTCCCATGATTGCGTAGACGCACAAGCTCGCGGCAGGCGCTGCGACAATCGACCATACCCAAGGAAGCCTGAGAAGGCGCAGAAGCGCCGTTCCCGTGGCATAGGTGACGAATATGGTGATGAGGGTGTCTACGGCAAACGCGTACATGTCAGAGCGCCTTAGGCAAACTCTGCATGCGTTGCGGCGAAGGCGGCGGGGTCAGACATGAGCTCCTGAGCAAGCTCCCAGTCCCTCGGCTCGAACATGGTCTCGTCGAGCAAGCCCTCGGCATCGGCCTTGCGATACTCTTCGGCCCAGCGCTCCGCAAAGGCCTGCTGGTACTGCTCGGAGATGCGGCCGTAGTTCCAGCGATAGGTGCCCATCTTGCAGACCTGCAGGATCTTGCCGAAGTCGGCCAAGCGCTCGGGAGTTTCGTGAACGAATGCGTCACTCAGCTCGTACTCGCTGCAGACCTCGAAGACCTTCTTGTCAGACTTGACGCTCGACTCGTCGCGGTTGACGCGATAGTGCAGGTAGGCATCCTCGAGCAGGCCCACGCGACGTGAGGCCACCCAGCACCTGAAGACGAAGGACGTGTCTTGGAAGGAGGCTCCGGGCGTCTCGTTGAAGCGGATGTTTGTGTCGACGAGCATCTGGCGTCGGTAGAGCGCCGCCCAAATGGCGGGCAGCATATAGGTCAGAACCGGCTGGGTGCGCACGTCGAAGACCGTGTTGTAGGGAAACCAGCCCAGCAGGTCCTGGAAGGTGTCGGTCTCGCCGTCGTATTCGTAGTAGTTCGACTTCACGATGTCGAGCTTGTTGCGATGTGCGTAGCGGTACAGGTTCTTGAACATGTCGGGGGAGGCGATGTCGTCCGACTCGAGGATGCCGATGTACTCGCCGCGAGCCACGTCGAGGCCGCGGTTCATTGAGGCGCCATAGCCCGAGTTGGGCTTGTCGATAATAACGAAGCGGTCGTCACCTTGAGCATAGCTACGCAAGATATCGAGGGAGCCGTCCGTCGATCCGTCGTTGATGCAGATGAACTCGATGTTCTTGAGCGTCTG
>CAJOKK010000160.1 GCA_905235165.1 uncultured Atopobiaceae bacterium
GGAGCAATGCGGGCATTGTGACCGCGCAGATGGCGGAAAGATGCCAAAAGAAATAGGGCAACAACGTGGATAAAAGCATAAGAAGCATAGCTTAAAAGCTGTCTTTGGTCTAATGACCGATTTGGGTTAAATCATAGGTGTCCGCTAAAAATCAATGGTCAGGCGGGCATTGATGAGGCGGCCGGTGAGGTAGTTGGGCACGGCGAACTGCTGGTTGGAGATGTCCGTTATCCAGAGGTACGACGAGACGTTGTTGATGCCGAAGAGGTTGAAGCAGTCGAGACCGACCCATGCGTCGCGCAGGTTACGGCCAAGGGCATGGCGGCGGTGCCCCTCCTGGAAGCGCAGCAGGCGATAGCTCATGCCGAGATCTACACGGCGGTAGGCCGGTGCGCGGAAAGCATGGTGCTCGAGTCCCGAGTGTGGCGGTCCGAAGGGCAGTCCGTGGGCAAAAGCCATCTTCAGCGTCATCTTCCAGCGGTCGGTGCCAGGGAAGTAGTCTGAGAAAAAGAAGTTGATGTTCCAGCGCTGGTCCGTAGGCTGCGGGACGGTCTTGCCGTGGAGCTTCATCGACGCTTTCATGAGCGAAAACGAGATCCACGAGTCGGTGCCGGGAACGAACTCGCCATAGACCTTGAAGTCGATGCCTGCGACGTAGCCGCTGGCTTCGTTGCGACCGTAGTAGACGACCTTGACGTTGTCGACGTTGTAGGGGTTAAGGCGGCTTTGCGCCTTGTAGTAGGCCTCGGTGGTGAACTTGAACGGTCGGTCGTCGATGCGGAACTTATACTCGGTAGCGGCCACGACCTGGAAGGAGCGCTGACTCTGGATATCGTGGTTGAGCTCTACGACGGTGGCTCCGTCGGCCGTCACGGTGTCGCGCAGCTCCTTGTAGAAGGGCGCCTGGTAGTACATTCCGGTGGCGAGGCGGAAGGTGAGGTCCTCGTTGGCAGCTGGCACGAAGCCTATGCTGGCGCGTGGCGAAACGAGCGTCTCGCCGTTCCATGACCAGTGGCTGAGGCGAGCGCCGTAGTTGACAAAGAAGATGCCAGCGGGGGCCTCGTGTCGCCAGGTGTCCTGCAGGAAAGCTTCGATGCGGTCTGACGATATGTCCTGACCGCTCTTGAGGTTGTAGATGAGCGGCAGGCGGTCGGCCGTGTGTGGCATAGAATATCCTGCGGAGTCGCGGAACTCCCACTCGCGGGTGTTCTCGAGCACGCTCTCGTGGCGCCACTGCAGGCCGGCCTTGAGGTCGTGCTCGCCGGGCCGGAAGCTGTAGAGCGCGCGCACGGCCTGCGTCTTCGACGTCAGCAGGTTGCGCGCATGTTCCATATATGTGCCTACGCCGAGCTGCTCGGACGTGTTGGTGTCGTCGAGCCAGTACTGGCCCTGTATGTCGTAGGTCTCGCGCTCCTTGGTGGTGAAGGCTGAGGCGCCGAGCGTCAGCGTGCTACGCTCGCCGAGGCGTCCGATGAGCGAGAAGGCACCGAAGAGTGTGCGGAAGAGGTCTTGCTCCTCGCCGTCGAAATAGACGGTGAATTCCTTGGCATCCTCCATGGTGCCGAACTTCGTCAAGCGGTTCTTGGGTTTGAAATGGTAGCGGTTGCGCGAGATATAACCTATGACATCGAAGGTCCAGCGTTTAGAGAGGGCCCACGAGAGGTAAGCCTGATAGTCGAGGAACGAGGGATCGTACTCGCCTTTGGTCTGCAGGGAGCCCAGCATGTAGCGGTTTGACTTGAAGCGCAGGCCCTGCGAGAGCGAGAGCTTGCCGACACGGAAGCCGTCGTAGACGCTGGCGCCGAGGAGACTGCCGCTGACCGAGCCTTCGTGGCGCTCGGGGCGCCGGTAGGTGATGTCGAGCACGGAGCTCATCTTGTCGCCATACTGGGCGGCGAAGCCTCCGGCCGAGAACTGTATGCGCTCCACCATGTCGGAGTTGATGACGGAGAGGCCCTCCTGCTGTCCGCTGGAGACGAGCAGGGGCCGATAGACCTCGACGCCATTGACGTAAACGCAGTTCTCGTCGAACGAGCCGCCGCGGACATTGTACTGCGACGAAAGTTCGTTGTGCGTCGAGACGCCGGCCTGCGTGGCCACCAACTCCTCGACGGCGTTGCCCGAGGTGGAAGGGAGGTGCTTCAGGTCCTTGGTGGAGATGTCCTGCGTAGTGCCCAACTGGCGGCGCACTTCGGAGACGGTGACCTCGCCCATCTGTGTGCCCGAGGAGTGGAGGCTGATGTTCCACGAGAGCTTGCCCTGCGGCCGCACGAGCACCTTCTGCTTCGCCTCGAAGCCGATGAGGCTGTAGCTGACGACGACGGAGTCGGCCGTAGCAAACTCGAAGGAGTAGTGGCCGTCGAGGTTGGTCATGGTGCCTGCTGCCTGACCCGCGACCTTCACCGTGACGAGTGGCAGGCCGCGGCCCTCATCATCGGTGACGCGTCCGCTGAGGGTACAGCGGTGGCGGGCGGCAGCGGTGGTGTCAGCCGGCGTACCTCCTGCCTCCTGCTGAGCCAGGGCTGCGAGCGAGAGTGAGAGGATGCAGAGAAGAGAGATTAAGCGACGCAAGGTTTGATTCTCTTGAATGTATATTATAAACGAAAAGCGCGGGCCCTATATTGTACAGGGGACGCGCTTTTTCTTTCTAAAGGCTCTTGGGTGGGAGCACGGACTTGATGCCCTGCTCGCGATGCTCGACGATGACTTCGATGCCATACTTAGCGTTGATGTGCTCGGCCAGATGCTGGGCGCTGTAGACGGAACGGTGCTGGCCGCCGGTGCAGCCGAAGGAGAACATGAGGTCGGTGAAGCCGCGCTGGAGGTAACGCTCGACGTGGGCGTCGGCCAGGCGATAGACGGAGTCGAGGAAGGTGAGTATCTCGCCGTCGTCCTCGAGGAAGCGGATGACGGGCTCGTCGAGGCCCGTGATCTGCTTGTAAGGCTCATAGCGGCCGGGGTTGTGCGTCGAGCGGCAGTCGAAGACGTAACCTCCGCCGTTGCCGCTCTCGTCCTCGGGTATGCCTTTGCGGAAAGAGAAGGAGAAGACGCGCACGCGCAAAGGTCCCTTGCCGTCGTACTTAGAGAAGGTGGCCGGTCCGTCG
>CAJOKK010000161.1 GCA_905235165.1 uncultured Atopobiaceae bacterium
CCAGGTCGTGGCCTCATGGCAAACAACCAAGACATGGCCCAACTCAAAAAGGTCTTTCTCACCTGTGCCGAACGCTGCTGCGTCCTACTCGGTTCAAGCAAGGTGGGCGCAGGAGGGCTCCTGCGTTTCGGAGAGCTGACGCAGGCCAGTGTTGTGGTTGTTGACAAGGACCCCGACGGCCAAGTGGCCGCAGCGTTAGAAGGCTCAGCCGCGGAACTTCTCATGGCAAACGAGGGATAGACACCGAAACGCAGGTTTGTGATTGGATACTGCGAGGCCAGCACCCCCTTGGCTCCGCAAACGAGTCAGTTACCGGTGACCCTTTTGGCTCATCCGGGAGGTGGCGAGGCGGCCGGGAGGCCTGCGCAAATCTTCTGCGACGGTGAGGAGCGCAGGCGCGGCGGGAGCGAGGACTGTCTGAGCGAGCGTAGCGAGCGAGTTCCGCAGCTGCCGCGCCTAAGCGACGAACGCCCTTGTCGCAGTATTTGCGCAGGCCTCCCGGCCGCCTCGCCACCTCCCGGATGAGCCAAAAGGGTCACCGGTAACTGACTCACTAGCGCGAGGCCCTTCTCCCCTGGACCTCGAGCGTAGCCATCGTTGCCACGCCCACGATATCTTCCACCGTGCACCCACGCGAAAGGTCGCTCGCGCACTTGGCGAAACCCTGCAGGAAAGGACCATACGCATCGGCCTCGCCCAAGCGCTGAACCAACTTGAAGGCGATATTCGCCGCATCGAGATCGGGGAAGACCAGCACATTGGCACGACCGCCCACCTGGCCGACCTCGCGCATCTTTGCCTGGGCAACACTGGGAACGAGGGCGGCATCGGCCTGCATCTCGCCGTCCACCAGAAGTTCCGGCTCACGCTCGCGCACGATGGCCAGGGCCTCAATGACCTTGTCGACATCAGCGTGCTTGGCGCTACCGTGCGTCGAGAAGGAAAGCATGGCCACACGAGGCTCCCAACCCAGCAGGCGGCGCACGCTTCGTGCCGACGCGATGGCGATGTCGGCAAGCTCCTCAGCCGTAGGATTGGGGTTAACGCCGGGGTCGGCAAAGACGACGGCGTTGCCCTCCTCCCCAGTGTAATGCGGCGTGCCCATCACCATGAAGGAGCTGGGAATGGAGATGCCTTCTTCCATGCCAATAATCTGTCGGCAGTTCTGGATCACGTTGCCCGTGGAGTTTATCGCACCGGCAACCATCGCATCGGCATCGCCGTACCACACCATGGCAGAGCCAAAGCCCAGAGGCTTGCGCATGAGCACCTTGGCTGCCATCTCGGGAAACTTCGTTTCTTTGGAATAGGCTGCCGCATAGGCGTCTACCTTATGCTCGACGATGTCGCACATCTCGATACCCTCAAGCGAGACGCCCGCCTGCTTGGCCGCCTTCTCAAGCTGCTCGGTGGTTCCGACCAAGATGGGTACCGCGATTCCTTCTGCGGCAATGCGCACGGCGGCCTCAACGATTCGCGGGTCTTCTCCTTCCGGAAGCACGATCCTCACGGGATCGCCATCAATCCGGGCGCGCTGCTCATCCATGAAACCCATCGCGGTCTCCCTTCAACGTCATAACCTGATTGCGATGATGCCCGAATCGTTGGGAGCCTTCCACGGATAGAATCAGCATCGGTGTTACGTTAGGAAACACGAGGGTGCGTTTTTGTCCCCAAAGTATGCAGCCCATGACATTTTGTCACCTTCCTGCAGGTAAAAGGCCCGTCTAAGCAGAACGGCGAACGGTAGCTTTTCAGCCATCCACGGCAAGACGCCTTTTGTCGATACGCTTCGCGAAAAGCGCCTCACTTCACCTATCGTTAGTAACTTGGAAGGGAGAGCCATGGCTGAAAAGGTCGATCTGCGGGTGGTCAAAACCCGTCGAAGCATCGAGGCTGCGTTCGTCAAGCTGCTCAAAAGCAAGAGCTTCGAGCACATTACCGTGCAGAACATCCTTGACGAGGCGTTAGTCAACCGCAAGACCTTCTATAAGCACTATGAGGATAAGTACAACCTCGCCGACGTGATGATTGAGCGCCTTGATGAGCATCTCGAGAAGGCCTTGCACACGCGCTTTGAACGTGTGAAGCAACCCTCTGACATGCCTGATGCCCTGCGCGAGTTCTACCTCACGCTCTTTGAGGAACGCGAGGCCGCGCTCTCGCTCATGAAAGTCCGCACGGCACACCACTACATCACCGAGGACTATCTTCACATCCTCAAAGATGCCTATCTCGAGCGCTTTGCTCCCCTGCGCCCCGATGCTGATCAAGGCGAGCTCGACTACCTCGCCAACTCTTACGCCGCCTTGGTCTACTCTTCCATTCGATGGGCGTTGGAGTCGGGCGACCCCTCTTGCATCGACATCATCTGTGACGTGAGCTATCGTCACGTCAATGCGCCTGGAACCACGTTCATGTCCTTTCCCACCGAGCAGCACTAGTTGACTGGGGCCGGATTGGTTCCGGCGAATGGAGCCTGACCTATCCGCCGGCCCCACTTCTGGAGATGGACAAAAGATACCTTCGCGACAAAAGTTGTGGCCCCGCCCCTGCTGAGCAGGGACGGGGCCAGTGAGTCAACCCGTGATGCGCCGTTGAGGAATGAGGAAAGGAGACGGTGCGTCACCCGGGGTTAGTTGTCGGACTTGCGCTTAGCGATGATGCCAGCTGCGATCGCCGCGGCGCCGCCGGCTGCGATGGCGCCCATCGCGACCATGGAGGTGGGGTCGCCGGTCTTGGGGAGGCTCTTCTTGGCGTCAGCCTTCTTGGTGTCAGCCTTCTTGGCGTCAGCCTTCTTGGCGGTCGTCTTGGCGGCAGCCTTCTTGGTCTCGGACTTCTTGGTGTCGGCCTTCTTGGTGTCGGCCTTCTTGGTGTCGACCTTCTTGGTGTCGGCCTTCTTGGTGTCGACCTTCTTGGTGTCGGCCTTCTTGGCCTCGGACTTCTTGGTCTCGGACTTCTTCTCGTCCTTCTTCTCGGGCTTCTTGGCCTCGTCGCCGGAGGTCTTGGGGGCAGCCTCGTCCTTGCCGCCGATTGCCTTCAGGATGCC
>CAJOKK010000162.1 GCA_905235165.1 uncultured Atopobiaceae bacterium
ACCGGCCTAAGAAGTTCATGGAGCGGGCTACGGGGTTCGAACCCGCGACCTCCACCTTGGCAAGGTGGCGCGCTACCAACTGCGCCAAGCCCGCGAACGCAAGGAGTATTCTGCACTACCAACCGAACATATGCAAGCACTAATTCTCGATTTGCGAAGAAATTCTGATGACCGCAGGTAGATGGCCTAAACAGAGGCAGCTGAGCCCAGCTTGGACTCATCGTGCGAAGCAATGAGCTTCACAATTCGCACAACCATGCCCTTGCCATTCGGTTTGGGGGTAATCTCCACCGAGTCAGAGAGCAGACGCATGAGCGCGATGCCTCGACCACGCTCTGCCGTCACATCGCATTGCGCCGGCACTTCGCTCGGCTCAAATCCCTCTCCAGAGTCACTCACCTCAACGACCGCGCGATCGTCAAAACAAGACATCTCAACAACCGAGTTGCCCGAGGTGTGATCGACCGCATTGCCCATGGCCTCGCCTATCGCAAGCACCAAATCGAAGGCGTCATCAGGCGAGAAGGGCATACGCGCAACCAGTTCGCGAACCTTATCGCGAGCACCGGCAAGGTCTGAGGAATCCACCTGCACCACCGTACGCCACTTTGGCAGCTTTGCCACATCGAGCTTCGGGACATCAGGCAACTCCCCCGCCTGCGAGACCGGCAGGAAGTCAACCACGCGAGCCACGGTAAGAACGTACATGATCTCAGATGAAACGTTCGTCAACGAAACCCGACCCCCTTTGGCACGCATGCGCTTCAGTGCATATAGCACCAACCCCACGCCAGCAGAATCCATGTAGGTGGCCCCCGAAAGGTCAATGACGATCGAACTACAGCCCTTCTCGATGAGCGAATCGATCGTATGCCTGAATGAGGGCACACTCACAACGTCGAGGTCTCTCGTGACGTGAACCTGTGCTATGTCAGTTACGTTTGCCATACTCTGTATGTTCCCAAATTTCCCGCAGGTTAAAACAGTCATTTTTGACTTTTTTTGCGTCACGCGATTGATATAGCTCGGGCAACTTATGTAAAGGCCTCATCCAAAGGGATGACCGGGAGAAGGCCTCACCCTTGGGTTCCCTCGATATCCTGCTCCCCCACCTCGTCAAAGCGAAGCGCAACGAGGGCAACGTCGTCTTCAAGCCTTTGGCCGGTAAAGCTAGCAAGCTCCGAGAGAAGCGCCTGGCACAAACCGGGGACGCCCACCTGCTGCTTGCGCATGATTGCCTCCTTCAGGCCGTCCTCCCCAAAGAAGTGGCCGTCACGCGCACGCGCCTCGGTGGTGCCGTCGGTATAGAGCAGCAAGATGTCGCCTTCCTCAAGCTCGGCGACCCCGTTTTTGTAGTTCATCTCGCTAAAGGCACCCACAACACCCGACTGCACCTCAAGCAGCTGCAGCTCGTGACGGGCAGATCTCAGAAGCATCGCCGGTGGATGGCCCGCCGAGCAGTAGGTCAGCGTCGCCCTCTCAAGGTCAATCAATCCCACGAAGAGCGTGGCAAAGGTCTCCACCTGGGAGAAGCTCAGGAGAAAGTCGTTCAGCAGCTGCGCCATGTGCGCGGGGCCAAGGCCCTCCCAAGCATAGGCGGTCAAGGCCGTCTTGCAAGCGGCCGAAACAGATGCCGCTTCCACGCCCTTTCCCGAGACATCGCCCATAACAACAAAGCCGTGACGCGACGAGAGTCGAACCAGCTCATAGAAGTCGCCGCCAACAAGGGCCGATTTCGTAGCGGAGTTATAGCTCCCCTCAGCAGAGATGCCCTCAACCTCCTGCAGCTCGTTCTTCATCCCCCGCTGCAGGGCCTGGGAGATGTGTCTCTCTTTGCTGCGCACCTCGTCGCCAAGCGCCGTACGCACGATGTCGCGCGCGAGGCTCGTGAGAAAGGCGAGGTCGATGTCATCGAAGGGTTCTTCTCCCAAATCGCGCAAAAACAGGCAGGCGCGTCGCTCACCCTCCACGATTCCGGCATCGAGAAGGGCGCCGATGCAGGGCTCACCCCGCTCCTCAAGCCAGACAGAGAGCGATGTGCCCTCTTCGAGGGATATGACCGAGACCTCGTTTTCCCTCTCGTCACTGGCGCGCACCAAAGAGGAGAGGCCCATCGGAAGCTCGCAGCTGCCCGTGAGCGGCAGGTCGCCCCCAAGCGCATTGGGAGAAGCTCCCTGGCGCAGAACGGCAGCCTGCGCCCCAAGCTCAAAGGCGGCGCGTTCGAATGCGTTATTCACCACGTCGTCGGTCAGGGCCTCGCAACACAGCAGCTCCTCACGAATCTGCGAAGAAACGTCGTGCAGGCGAGCCGTACGCTGTGAGCGCATGGCCGAGACGGCTCCCACCAGCTGAATCGAGAGGTAGCGGGCAATCGCGTCGAGAAGATCGGCATCGTCTTGCGAAAGGAAATGCGGCTTGTCCCAGCCGACCTCGATAAGGCCGATTACCGAGTTGCCAAACCACACGGGCACGGCGTAGAAGCTCGCAAAAGGCGGTAGGGCCTCAACGCCAACGTTATGGATCTCTTCCGTGGCCTCATCAACCACTTCGCGCATGCTCAGACGGCCGAGACGAAGCGCACCCTTGGTCGGCGGCAAGACGCGAAGTCGCAAGGTAGTCGAGGCGCGCGTGGAAAGCTCGTCAAGCGTTCGTGGGAAGGGAATGTAGCGAGCCAGGCTCACACCGCTCAATGCCTCGCTCTGGCAACAGAGGTGAAAGCCATTGGGCTCATGGGTATAGAAGAGCGCTCCCCAGGCATCCATGGTATTGGTGAGCTTCTCGAGCACCTTCGTGAAGAGCGTCGAGACATCCGAGACGGCCAGGGTTTCTAAGACGATGTCAAGCGTGCCGGACAGGCGTCGGTTAGAGCGCCGAAGCTCCTCGACCTCGCGCTCATGCTCCCTGCGAGAGACCCATTCGTCAGATTCGGATACCACGGGC
>CAJOKK010000163.1 GCA_905235165.1 uncultured Atopobiaceae bacterium
GTCGATGGCGTAGCGGCGGTCGTGGCCGGGACGGTCGCGCACCCAGTCGAAGGCGTCGGCAGGCTGGCCCATGACCTCGAGGATGTCGCGCATGACGGTCACGTTGTCGCGCTCGCCGTCGGCGCCCACGAGGTAGGTCTCGCCGACCTCGCCGCGGGTGAGGATGGTCCACACGGCGGAGCTGTGGTCCTCGGTGTGGATCCAGTCGCGCACGTTCCTGCCGTCACCGTAGAGCTTGGGGCGGATGCCGCACAGGACGTTGGTGATCTGCCTGGGGATGAACTTCTCCACGTGCTGGTAGGGACCGTAGTTGTTGGAGCAGTTGGAGATGGTGGCCTCCACGCCGAAGGTGCGCACCCAGGCCCTCACGAGCAGGTCGGCCTTGGTCGAGCTGTAGGGGCTCGACGGGTGGTAGGGCGTCTCCTCGGTGAAGCGCGCGGGGTCATCGAGGGCGAGATCACCGTAGACCTCGTCGGTCGAGACGTGGTGCAGGCGCTTGCCGTACCTGCGGCAGGCCTCGAGCAGGCGGAAGGTGCCCTCCACGTTGGTCTTCACGAAGGGCGAGGGGTCAGCGATGGAGTTGTCGTTGTGGCTCTCGGCTGCGAAGTGCACGATGGCGTCGTGCTCGGGAACGATCTTGTCGAGCAGGGCCTCGTCGCAGATGTCGCCCACCACGAGCTCGGCGGGGGTGCCCTCGATGTTGGCGGGGTTGCCGGCGTAGGTGAGCTTGTCGAGCACGGTCACGCGCACCTCGGGGTGACGCTCGCAGACGTAGTGCACGAAGTTGGAGCCGATGAAGCCGCAACCGCCGGTGACGATGATGGACTTCGGGGAGAACTCGCTCATAAGGGATAACCTGCCTTTCGAGGGCGGATGACAAATACGTATGTGATCTACTCGGTAATCTGCGTCTCGGGGACAAGGGCGCCTTCGGCAACCGAGCGCAGATGAGCACCGTAGCTACTCTTCCCATATGCGTCAGCACGCTCGAGCAGTCCCTCGCGAGAAATCCAGCCGTTCATGAACGCGATTTCTTCGGGCACCGACACCGGGATGTCTTGCGCGCGCTCAACGGTACGCACGAACTGGGACGCCTCAAACAGGGATTCCATCGTCCCCGTATCAAGCCATGCAAAACCGCGTCCGAGCGTAATAACATCGAGCAAACCGTCCTCAAGATACATACGGTTGAGGTCCGTAATCTCGAGTTCCCCACGAGGCGATGGCTTCACTTGGGACGCTCGCGACGAAACGCCCGCAGGATAGAAGTACAGACCCGTCACGGCATAGTTGCTTCGCGGATGTTCGGGCTTCTCCTCAAGGGAAATGGCGTTGTAGTGTTCGTCAAACTCAACGATTCCAAAGCGCTCGGGATCATCCACGCGGTAACCGAAGACAGTCGCACGACCGTCTTCGGCAGAGCGTACGGCATACTGAAGGCGCTTAGTGAGGCCAGCGCCGTAGAAGATGTTGTCGCCCAAGATGAGCGCACAAGCATCGCCATCGATGAACTTCTCACCGATAGTGAGTGCCTGGGCCAAGCCATCGGGCGAAGGCTGCACCTCGTAGGAAAGATCGATGCCATAGGTCGAGCCATCACCCAGAAGGTTCTGGAAATTGGGCAAATCAGCCGGCGTGCTGATGATCAGCACCTCCCTGATGCCGGCAAGCATCAAGGTGGAGAGCGGATAATAAACCATCGGTTTGTCATATACCGGTAGAAGCTGCTTGCTCGTGACGGTCGTCAAGGGATAGAGACGCGTACCCGACCCGCCGGCCAAAATAATGCCCTTCATGTTTTTCTCCCGTCACAGTCCGAGCGAATAGACCGCAATGCCAACAATGATAAGTCCCAGAGCAAGGCCCTTCTTCCAGTTCATCTTCTCATGAAAAATCGTTACACCAAAAAAGGTCACGTAGATGTAGCTCGTTGCCTCGAGAATCGGACCCATCGAGAGCGGAATGACGCGGTAGGCGATGATGGAGAGGAAGGTCGTGCCCACAAAGAGGATATAGGCGAAGATGACAAGCGGGTTGAGGTATTCCTGAATGGGCGAGTCGTACTCGCGCATCGCAGCCTTCTTGAGGATCACCTGAGAAACGGCACTAATAAAGACGCCCGTCATGAGGATGAGGGCATGCGTCAGCATATCGGAGCTCACTACTCTTCCACCTCCCCGTCATCTGCATCATCGGCATCAGCGAAGGCGAAGAGCGCAACACCGCTGAGCACCAAGATGGCGCCGAATACCTTTGGCAGGGTGACGGACTCTTGAAAGAAGACGACTCCCCAGATGATGCCCCAAATAACGGTGACGGCCCGATTAGCGTAGGCAGAAGTGAGCGGCATGCGCTTAATGACTTGCTGCCAACCAATGGCATAGATCCCGAGAAGGGCGATGATGCCGCCATAGCAGCACATAAACTGCCAACTCATGAAGGGCGCGCCGCTAGCGAGCTTGCTCAAGACGCCGCTCAGGGAATAAAACATCAAGAGCAGCTGGAGAAACAGCAGGGTCTTTGCGTTGGAAGACTTCAAGCTTTATGCCTCCCTCGGGAGCCACGGAGCGAGCTCATCAAGCGTGTCGGCACGCATGATGTAATAGCCAAAGCGAGAAGAGCTGTCCGTGACCTGGTGATCAAATGATTCCATGGGACTTTCGAACTCAAGCATATCCGGACGAGAGGACTTAAGATCCGAAAGCGCGTCAAGATCAGTCTGGGAGAAGACGAACCTGATGGCCGCGACACCAGGCTGTCCCTTCGGGTCAAGAGACGGACGCTCGCCCAAGGCGACCTCGATGACCGCAGTGGTGAAGTCGATACCCGTGGAAAGGTAAACAAGGTCGCTTCCGATGCAGTCGCCGCCCATACGGCTTCCGATCTCAACGATGCCGAAAGTACCATCTGCTCTGAGTATGACTTCAGAATGAGATGCGCCATAGCGCACACCCAAGGAGTCAAGCGCATGTGAGACGACGGTCTTCACCTGATCAAGCGTCTCATCAGAAACGGGAGCGGGCTCAAGATGGCCCGTCTCAACAAAGCCAGGAGCACCCGTCGTGAACTTCTTGGTGAGCGCCAGGAAGGTGTGCTCGCCCTCCCATGAGCAGAACTCAACGCTAAACTCCTCGCCAGTCATGAACTCCTCAACGATCGCCTCGCAGGAGAAAGATTCGCTCTGGGCAAGGGTCACCGCCTCGGCAAGGCCCGCCGCGTCGTCAAGCTCGGTAATTCCGCGACTTCCCGATCGATCGACCGGCTTGACGATGATGGGATAGTCGAGCTCAAGCGAAGACAAGTCGTCTTCCGGACCAACCACGTAGCTGCGTGGCGACGGGTCGCCGCAACGGGCAAAGGTCTCGCGCATTAAGTGCTTGTTGGTAGATCGGTCAACCACATCAACGGGGTTGCCAACAAGTCCCAGACGTTCGGCGACCTGAGACACCGTGATGTTTCCCAAGTCGGTAGCAATGGTGCAGATACCATCCACACCGATCTCACGGCATTGATTCGCAATTGCCTCAATCTCGGTGATAGAGATGGGATAGAAGAAGTCAGCCGTCTTCTCCCCCACGTCGCCGCACTCCCAAGCAAAGACATGCGTCTCGCAACCGAGCTCCTTCGCCTTCAGAATAAGCGGTCTGAAAATGAGACGCGCCAACGATGGCGAGCTTTTTCCCTGTGAATCGAGCCATGTGCTACTCCGCCCTCGCTGCAGCCGAGCCCTCGAGCTCAGACCAACGACCACTCTCGAGCTCTGCCTTGTAGTCACGCATCATCTCGACATAATCCGTGTACTCAGGCACGAAGCCAAAGTCACGCTTGGCCTTCTCCATGCTATAGAGGAAGGAGGGCGTGTTGTTGGGCTTTTCGGGACGATAGACGATCTTCGACCCCTTATCGGCACCAAAGACCTCAATGACGGCACGGGCCTGATCCTCGAGGTCAAGCTGCGTACCGCTCGTCATGTTGTAGAGGCCGTAGGTCTTTTCGCTCTCGAGGGCAAGACGGTAGGCACGGGCAACATCCTTGACATAGATGATGTCGCGCTTGATATGCGGGTCGCCCCAGAGCTCAATGTCCTCGCCCGCCTCGGCGCGTTCTATAAAGGTCTGGATACCCGACTTGTAAGGCTTGCCGTTTACCAGGATGGTGCCATGAGGGCCCACGCCGTAGACCGGCGGGAAACGGAAGGACGCGCCTTGCATGCCATGCTGCTGGTTGTAGTATTCGATGGTGTCGTTGGCAGCATTCTTCGTGATGACGTACATAGCGTGGTCGCCCGTAAAGGAGAAGCTGCGCGGCTCGTCCTCCGTGATGGCGCGGCCCGTCCCCCATGCGCCCGACGTATCGCCGTAGCTGCAACTGGAGATGACCTTCTTGACGCCGTGGTGGCGGCACCACTCAAGCACGTTGACCGTTCCGATGCAGTTGGACATGAAGTAGTCCGCAGCGTTCTCATTCTCATCAAGGTCAGCCGTTGCGTTCGCAGGCAGCAGGGCAGCAAGCAGAACCACGCCCTCGACGCCTTCCTCGGGAAGAGCGGCAAAGTCCTCCTCGTGCGTAATGTCGAGCTTGACGAAGCGCGCACCCATGCGCTCGAGCATTGGGGCAAGTCGCTCGTTTCGACCCGTCGCGATGACCTCTTTACCATGCTTAACAAGCTCGTCGACCACGTACATGCCGATGAAGCCAGTGGCGCCAATAACAACAATCATCGCTCTGATTCCTTTCCGTTCAGCTGCGTGGCAATCACGTAAAGTGGTCGGTTCTTTACCTCGTCGAAAATGTTACCCACATAGAGGCCAACCATACCCGCAAAGGCGATGTTAAGACCACCCATAAGAAAGATCGCCCCCACCGTTGAGGTCCAGCCAACCGTAATCTCGGGATTAATGGCGTGTTGGACCAGGATGAACAAAATGTAGATCGTGGCAACGAAGGAGATGAAGAAGCCGATGCTGACCGCAAGGCGCAGCGGCTTGGTGGACTGAGAGGTAATGAGCTCGAAGGCCATTCTGAGCTTTCGCCTCAACGTGTAGGACGACTCGCCAGAGAAGCGCTCGTCGCCCGTGATATCGATTGCCGCCTGCGGAAAACCAAGCCACTTGATAAAGGTGGTATAACCTCGATTATGCTCGCGAAGCAGGCAGTAGTTATCGACGATCTTTCGCGACACGATGCTGAAGTTGCAGATGGTAGGGTCGTAGCTACCGTCGGTAAAGTACTCATACACCTTGTAAAAGGATCGCGAGAGAAACTTGGTGACCGCGGAGTCTTTGCGCTCCATGCGACGAGCGAAGACCGCATCATAACCCTCTTGGGCCTTGGCATAGAGCTGCGGGATTGCCTCTGGCCTATCCTGCAGGTCGCAATCCATGACAACGACCCACTCACCCCTACAGGTATCGAGGCCGGCAGTGATAGCTCGAATCTGTCCGAAGTTACGGGAAAGGTCTATGCCAACAACACGCTCATCGTGAGCGCACACCTTGACAATCTCTTCCCACGAACCCTGAGGGCAGTGATCGTTCACCATGACAATCTCGAAGGTAACGCCCATCAACTCGAAGGTCTCCACCAAACGGCGATGCAGCTCGGGAATGGCCGAAGGACAGCCGTAAACCGGAATTACCGCAGAGATATGAGGACGAGACTGCTCCTCAAACCTAGAGTCTGTCACGCTACCTCCCGTTAAAGAACTCAGTCACGGTGTCGGCGACGCGGGTGACCTGGGACTCGGTGAGGCCGTACCACATGGGGAGCCTCAGCAG